>JAWWCH010000218.1:0-4335 GCA_033720575.1 Marinirhabdus sp. | reverse complement strand
GGAACCATTCAGAATGACATTTTAAAAGAATTTATGGTGCGGAATACGTACATCTATCCGCCTACGCCTTCCATGAAAATCATCAGTGATATTTTTGAATTCACCTCTGAAAAGATGCCGAAATTCAATAGCATCTCTATTTCTGGATATCACATGCAAGAAGCCGGTGCAACCTGCGATATTGAACTGGCATATACACTGGCAGATGGCTTAGAATATATTCGAACGGGTATTGCTGCAGGAATGGATATTGATTCCTTTGCCCCTCGCCTCTCCTTTTTCTGGGCCATTGGTATGAACCATTTTATGGAAATTGCTAAAATGCGGGCCGCAAGAATGTTGTGGGCGAAAATTGTGAAACAATTCAACCCAAAGAATTCAAAATCACTCGCACTGCGAACACACTGCCAAACCAGCGGATGGAGCCTTACCGCACAAGACCCCTTCAACAACGTGGCTAGAACGACCATTGAGGCGGCAGCCGCAGCCTTTGGGGGCACACAAAGTTTACACACCAATGCGCTAGATGAGGCCATTGCGCTACCCACGGATTTTTCGGCGCGTATCGCTAGGAACACACAAATTTACCTACAGGAAGAAACCCAGATTACCCGTACCGTTGATCCTTGGGGAGGTAGTTATTATGTGGAACGATTAACCCACGAAATTACAGAAAAAGCTTGGAGTCTTATCGAAGAAGTAGAAGAACTGGGCGGAATGACAAAAGCGATTGAAGCTGGAATTCCTAAACTGCGGATTGAAGAAGCAGCGGCACGGAAACAGGCGCGAATAGATGGCGGACAAGACATCATTGTGGGTGTAAACCGATATGAGCTGAAAAAAGAAGATCCGTTGCAAATATTGGACGTAGACAACCAGTTGGTGCGCAAAGGCCAAGTGGAACGCCTGGAAAGAATAAAAGCTGAAAGAGACGGTTCTAAAGTTTCTGAAGCTCTGAAGAAATTGACCGAATGTGCCAAAACAGGCGAAGGAAATTTATTAGCTTTAGCCATTGATGCGGCTCGAGAACGAGCTACCTTGGGCGAGATCAGTGATGCGTTGGAAGCGGAATTTGGAAGGTATAAAGCACAAATTAAATCATTTAGCGGCGTGTATAGTAAAGAAATAAAAAAAGACCCACAATTTGAAAAAGCAAGACAACTTGCTGATGCGTTCGCAGAACAGGAAGGTCGCCGACCTCGAATCATGATTGCAAAAATGGGCCAAGATGGTCACGATCGTGGTGCGAAAGTGGTTGCTACCGGCTACGCCGATGTGGGCTTTGATGTAGATATCGGCCCATTATTCCAAACCCCAAAAGAAGCTGCCCGGCAGGCGGTAGAAAATGATGTGCACATTTTAGGTGTTTCTTCACTGGCGGCGGGCCATAAGACCTTGGTTCCTCAGGTGATCGAAGAAATGAAAAAATTGGGGCGAGAAGATATTATGGTAATCGTTGGTGGTGTCATTCCTCCTCAAGACTATGAATTTCTTTTTGATGCGGGTGCAGTAGCGGTCTTCGGACCAGGAACCAAGATCAGCGAAGCTGCCATATCTATTTTGAATGTACTCCTAGAGAACGAAAGCTAATAATCGGATGGAATACATCATCAAAACCGACCGACTCGGACTCCGTAATTGGACCGTCAATGACGAACTACCATTTGTTGATATGTGTGCAGACCCAGAAGTGATGCGCTATTTTCCCGCTACGTTGACGCCGTCGGAAACACGCGAACTTATAGACCGATTAAGGCTTCATTTTGAGAAGCACGGATTTACCTATTTCGCTATGGATAGGCTTGATTCAGGAGAATTTATTGGTTTTTGTGGATTGAAAGTTCAGGCGTGGCAAAGTGCCTACACCCCTTGTGTGGATATGGGTTGGCGCTTGAAAAAAAGTGCTTGGGGTAACGGGTTTGCCACAGAGGCCGCAACAGCTTGCCTTGAAGCCGCATTCAGGAAATTCGGTTTAAAAGAAGTATTTGCCTTTGCACCCGATTTGAACACACCCTCACAGCGTGTGATGAAGAAAATAGGAATGCACTATGTAGGTGATTTTCAACACCCCAACATAGCGAATGATAACCGATTTAAGACTTGCGTGGCCTACAAAAAAGAACTTACATAGGTTTTAACCAATCAATTCTATCCCATCTTCCTTGATTAAGATTTGTTTGTCTTTATAAAGACTTCCAATGGCCTTTTTAAAAGATTTTTTACTGAGCCCAAGTTCATTTTTAATCGTTTCTGGGTCAGATTTATCATGAAGTGGCAAGAAACCACCGGCAGCTTTCAATTCGTCTAAGACATAATTCGCGTTGGGTTCAATGCTTCGGTACCCCGGAGGTTGCAATACAAGATCGATTTTGTTGTCCTCACGTATTTTCTTGACATACGCTTTAATTCTATCTCCTGTTCGGATATCCTCAAAAATATCAGCCTCGTAAATGAGCCCGTGATGTTTTCCGTTTACGATGGCATTCGCCCCTTTTTCAGTAAGATGTGTGACAAGAATATCAACCTCGTCAAATTTTTCAATATCTAAATTGTCGTTCGAGAGGAATTTATTGGTCTTACTCGAACCCACAAGGCGCTGGGTTTGGTCATCTAGATATAAATACACGATATACCAATTGCCTACTTTCATGGGTCGAGCCTGCTCTTTGAATGGAACAAACAATTGTTTCTGAACCCCCCAATCCATAAATGCTCCGTATTCATTTACGTCAGCACAATGCAGATACCCAAAGGTATTGAGTGTTAGATAGGGGATTAAGGTAGTTGCGACTGGTCGTTCTTCGTAATCTAAATACACGAATGCCGAAAGCGTGTCTCCTATCTCAAAGGTTTCGGGTTTGTATTTGTGGGGTAAAAGTACTTCATCACCTTCCGAATTGCCCAAATAAAGGCCCGGATCGGTCTCTCTAAGAATCGTTAGTTCTTGATATTCTCCTAGTTTCAACATAAGGCTACAAAGGTACAATATAAAGTGTTCTTTTTCGTTATAGGCACCACATAACAGACCATATCCCCCCACAACATGGCGCAAACCTTAACCTCACATTTTCCAGACCGGAAAATCTTAAAGGATTTTTATAAAAATGAAGCTGCAGATGTGTATCTCTACGATCAATTTGCGGTTGTAGAAGTAAAAGAAGGCGCTACGCTTTCGTATGCTACCGGCTTTACCCTATTGGTAAAAGGGCTCAATATTTTTGGTACGAAACCGTGGATTTATATTTCGCACCGTATTAATTCATATTCGGTAGTACCTACAGACTACAAATACCTCAATAAAGTGCCTACACTAAAAGGCCTTGTTATCGTGAGTCCAGAAAAAGCAGTTGTTAACAATGCCCGCTTGGAGAAAAAATTTTTCAATAAACCGTTCCGAATTGTGAGTACCCTAGAGGAAGCCTTAATTTGGGGCCAAAAGGAATTGGATCAAGCTAAGCGATAAATGAAAAGTACTCGAGTAAAATCCTATCGTTCACGTCAGAAGGAGTAAATATTTCTAGAATTTTAGGAGCTTTTGACGGTTCAAAGAAGCGACTTAGGCCTTGTGAAAGTTCAACTTCTGTCGTTGCCGATTCATACTCGAAACCAAACATCGACGCCAATGGCGCTGCAGTAAGCGAGTGACGAGTTTCGAAATACGTTTTGAAATGTTCAGCGTCTTTGGCACCGGGTAAAATTCTGAAGATCCCTCCCCCACTGTTATTTACAATGATAATCCGAAATGAATTCGGTATGTAGCTATTCCACAACGCATTACTGTCGTAAAAAAAGCTGAGATCCCCGGTAACTAAGACCGTGGGTGTATCTGAAGCATAAGCTGCCCCAATAGCCGTACTTGTACTCCCGTCAATTCCGCTAGTTCCTCGATTGCAGAACACTTTTGTTCCAGCATCGAAATCGAAGAGTTGGGCATAGCGGACGGTAGCGCTATTGGCCAATTGCAAATTAGTAGTAGGTGGAAGATTCTTGAAAATATGGGCGAACGCTTTAAAATCGGAAAAAGGTATCTGTTGCTCGTAGACAGCGTGCCGCTCCAAGCGGTGTGCTTTGACTCTCAACCATCGGTCGCGATAATCACTTTTTATATGCGAAACGTTTTGTTGGAGCTTCGCTAAAAAAGCGTTACTGGTATTCTTGTAATGAAACGATAAGGCAAAAAAGGTATCATATGCTTTTTTAGGATCGATGTGCCAATGGGTCTGCGGTTGATATTTTCGAAGAAAGGCTTTAATGCGCTTGCTCACGATCATACCTCCAAACGTCAATAAAATGTCTGGTTGCAGCACCTTTCGATCTTCATCGTCTAAGCTCGAG
>JAWWCH010000217.1:0-4335 GCA_033720575.1 Marinirhabdus sp. | reverse complement strand
CGCGTCCAGTCGATATCATCGGCAGAAGATTGTGACCAAGCACCGATGGAAGATTCGAAACTTTCAGCATACGGAGCTGTAACGCCACCTGAACAATTCGATCCACCACCTCCTCCAGAAGTAGTCATACCAACATTGTCTATGGCGATATCTGCCTGCCAAGTGTTTCCTGTGGTTCTGCTGAACCTTAGTTGCACTGAACTTCCAGCATAGGCCGACATATTGATATTTTGGGATAACCAAGTGTTGCCTTGATTTCCGGTTTGACTCCAAAGGGATGTCCATGAACCACCGTTATTTGTACTCGCTTCCAAAGAAATGGTTCCCATATCTGTTGCACCATACATATGATAATCGAAACTGAACGTAGCAGACGACGCTGCGCTCAAGTCGAAACACGGTGAATTCAGGATCGCTGTTTTACTAGGATAATTAGGATCGGAAGCCTCTACGTACATATAATATGCGCCGTTTGAACCTGTGGAAGGTCCCGTATTGCTACTTGGTGTGCCCGAAGCATCGCGCGTCCAATCAATATCATCGGCAGAAGATTGACTCCATGCTCCAATACCGCTTTCGAAACTTTCAGAATAGGGGTATGATGAAATTCCACCAGAGCAGTTTCCACCGCCTCCGCCACCTTGGGTGGTAACTGAAACTATATTGCTAAAACCTGAGACATTTCCTGCGGCATCCTTTGCGGCAACCTTAAAAGTATACGATGTGGCTGCGGTAAGACCGGTAACATTTGCGGCCGTCCCGGTAACGGTTCCTAGCAAGGTATTTCCTTGGTATACATCATATCCGGTAACGCCAACATTATCTGTAGAAGCCGTCCAGTTCAAATCGACCGTAGTCTGTGTAACATTCGAACTTGTAAGGTTGGTAGGGGCTGTTGGTGCTCGGGTGTCGCCGCCACCACCGCCAGCAGTGATTCCACTAACAATTAACGAGAATGCCTGGCTACCACTACTCAGTGATCCTTTGTGGGTCACGGTTATCGTATAGGAGCCTGAAGCATTGGCTACATCAATTCTTTCATACGGATCTTTACTATTGTCTCCTGTTCCGTTCGAAGTAATTGAAGTTAGCCGATAAGGCGAATACGTGGTTCCCGATTGTGTGATTCGAATATCAAGATCGTTCACCAACACGGCCGTAGAAGAATTGGTGGCCGTAACCACTTGTCCGGGAACATCCGTCCAAGAAATAGAAGCCATCAAATCGTTGATACCATCGGCCTGAACTGTAATCGAGTAAGATTGACCTGAACTTAAGGTACGCTCATCAATGATAGCTCCGGTTCCATCTGCTGAAATCACTTCAGCAGCACGTTTGGTGTTCATAAGTCCCCAACCGTACACAGCGTCTGGTCCAACAGGTCCGGCATCATCTGCCGTATGCAGTGCCAAACCTTTTAAGGTAGCTGCTTTCATAAAGTTGCTGTTGAGGTCGTTATAGTGTTGTTGTAAAAGGAGCAATGAACCTGTCACATTTGGAGAAGCCATTGAGGTTCCTGTGATACTGTTGTATGCTGAATCGCTATTGTGGTAGGTAGAATACAAAGACGTTCCATTTCCAGTAATATCTGGTTTAATTCTTAAATCGTCTGTTGGCCCTTCACTACTTCCACTATTGATGCTCACACTAATGAGATCACCATTGGAAGCCACATTCGCATCTTGCGCATTGGCCACTACCATATTATTCTTAGAAGTGGAATGCCCTGTAAGTTTATCGTAGGCAGAATTTCCGCCAAGGGGATTGCCGTTATAATTGGTATTACCATCATTTCCAGCAGCAACCACCATGAGGTAGTAAGGTGCGTTGTACATCACGTTGTCCCAATCTCTGGAATCCTGGATATAAGCACCAAAATATTGGTCGGGAACCAGATCAGAACGGTATCCATAACTGTGGTTTGACAACAGCATACCATTTGCTGCAGCGGAAGTGGCTTCAGAAACATCATTGTTCCACATATAACCACGAACTCTAGATTGCGGTGCCATACCTTTTGCGCTGGCTTGTACTCCAGATGCTGTTATGGTACCGGTTACGTGCGCTGCATGAAAGTTCAATTGCGTACCTCCTTCAGAAGCTGCGTCCTGAATAGACACACGATTGGACCCGCCAGGGCCATCGTATTCTTGATGAGAAACCCGGGCATGACCGCCGTCCCAAACGTAAGCAATCATGTTCTGCCCGTCGAGGTTGAGGCCAAGACTCCCTCCAATATTGAGATGGTTGGCACGCGTTGATCGTGCTGCCGCTACGTTAAATGTTCTGTAGTAAATGGGGCTTCCATCATCGGCAAATCGCTGCAATTCGGCGAAGCCGCCATCGTCTAAAGTGACCCGCACTGGGATGTTATCAATTAATGCGCGTTGGATGGCCGCATTTTTCTGAATGGAATATCGATCACTGTATTGATCTGCCAATTGATTTAAGGTGCCGATGTCATAGCTAGCCGCTATGGATTGTTGCTCGGCTGGTGTTTGCGCGAATAAGAATCCGCTGCAAGCTGCCATAGCAAGCGTAAGTAGTTTAGTTCTTTTCATTTGAATAATTTGTTGTGAGTAGGTTAAATTATAATGGTTATAGGTCTTCCAAAACAAATTGCGAGGTTACGTCTGGTGATGGTCAAATTGTGGCGTAGAGGAGGTAATCCTCAGGTAGATAAAAGTTTAGGTCATAGTAGCTATTTGGGGTTTGTAGGAATTGAGTAATTGCAACTTGCGTCTTATCAATAATTTACAGAATTATAAAAATTAGCAATATAATTATGTTATTATCATTTATATTCACAAGTAGTTGCATTGTTTTCATCAAATAAAACAATTTATTGACAATTGTCAAATTTAAATATGTGCTTTATTTATGATTTTATTAACAATATAAATCCTACAAAGCTATCTTTTAGCATATTGGAAAAAAGTGTGTAATTTTTATACACATTTTTATAATGATCAGATATAAATCCATGCAAAATCGATTTAATTGTATCTTTGAATATGCCCAAACATCCACTGCTCGAGATCAATGATTTAACTATTTCTTTTGGAAGGAGAAAAAGCCGTACACAAGTAGTGCATGGTATTTCATTGCAAGTCAAAGAAAATGAAATTGTCGGTATTGTAGGTGAATCAGGTTCGGGAAAATCGGTTACTTCGCTTGCCATGATGGGGCTTCTTCCAACGAAAAACACCACACTTACGGGTACCGTATATTTTGAAGGTAAGAATTTATTGGAGGCTTCAGATGCCAGCCTTCGAAAATTACGTGGAAATGACATTTCCATGATCTTTCAGGAACCCATGAGTGCCTTGAATCCATCATTACGTTGTGGTTTCCAAGTTCAAGAGATTTTGAGACAACATACCGCGTTGTCGCTTTCCGAAGCAAAAAAAGAAACCCTTTCCCTATTTGAAAAGGTAAAATTGCCTCGGCCCAATGAAATTTATCGCAGTTATCCCCATCAAATCAGTGGCGGACAAATGCAGCGGGTCATGATAGCCATGGCGATTGCCTGTAAGCCTAAACTTCTCATTGCCGATGAACCTACCACGGCCTTAGATGTGACCGTGCAAAAAGAAATTCTGTTGCTCTTAAAGAGCCTGCAAAAAGAAACGGGAATGGGGATGATTTTCATTTCCCATGATCTGAGTTTGGTTTCTGAAATTGCCGATCGTGTGGTGGTCATGTACCAGGGAAATATTGTTGAAACGGGGAACGTTCAAAACATATTTAAAGCACCTGAAGCCGCATACACCAAAGCCCTATTGAACGCCAGACCCACCCTAGATAAACGATTGGCTACCCTACCTACCATAGCGTCGTTGGCCGACGGTTCATTCCAGCCCAAAGAAGTAACGCCACAAATGCGTGCTATGCGACACAAGAAGATGTATACTGAAGTACCTTTGCTGCAAATTCAGAATGTATCCAAGGTATATTACAGCAATGCCGGGCTATTTCAGATGGCTCAAATAGTGCGCGCGGTAGACGAAGTTTCCTTTTCAGTGTATGAGGGCGAGACCTTGGGTCTTGTGGGAGAATCTGGTTGCGGTAAATCAACACTCGGAAAAACAATATTGCAGTTAGAACCCGCAACTTCAGGCTCGATTTTATATCGTGGGACCGATTTAACCCAATTGTCATCAAAAGCCATCCGCACGCTGCGCAAAGAGATTCAATTGATCTTTCAGGACCCGTATTCGTCCTTAAATCCTCGTATCCCAATAGGAGAGGCGTTGATAGAACCTATGCAGGTGCACAAACTTGAAGCGAATGACCGAAAACGAAAGCAACGTGCCGTTGAACTTTTACATCGCG
>JAWWCH010000216.1:0-4364 GCA_033720575.1 Marinirhabdus sp. | reverse complement strand
TCGGTATTTCACCTATAATTTCTCAACCAGTATTGGAACTACAGTATACGGAACCTTCAATTTTAATGAAGCTAATAAAATTCAGGCGTTGCGGCATGTGGTTAGACCCAATGTGAGCTATAACATCAATCCAGCGTTCGATCAATATTACGAAGAATTACAGGTCCCTACGGCCGACCCGCAAGTGGCAGCAGAAGTCGTGCAGTACTCTCGTTTTGAAAACACGCTATATGGTGCCCCGGGAAGGGTGTATTCAAGTAATGTTGGATTATCAGTGAGCAACACCTTTGAAGCGAAAGTAAGAAACAAAGATACCACTGCCACCGAACCCAAAAAAGTGGTTCTATTAAATAACCTAAACTTCAGTACGGCCTATAATTTAGCTGGAGACTCCCTGCCGTGGAGTCCGTTGCGTTTTACAGGGAGTATTCCTGTGGTAGAACGAATGGACGTTAACTTTAATGGCTCGCTAGACCCCTATGCATTAGATAGCAGCAATCGCAGGGTAGATCAATTCAACATCGACAACGGGGGAAGTTTGTTCCGACTCACGAATGCCAATGTGAGTGTGAATTATAGTTTTTCGAGTCGCGATTTTGAACGCGGTGATGATCCAGATACGACCAACCGGATTGACGATGAAACCTTTGCAAATGGGGGCCGTCCAGATGATTTGTTCGGAGATGCCCAAGATATTGGGCAAGGAAATTTGTATGAAGAGGGTGTTGAAAATGAAGATGCAAAAAACAAACCGTGGTATAATTTCGATATCCCATGGGACCTTCGGTTGGCCTATACCATAACGTATGGAAACCAACAGCGACAAAACGAAATCACTTCACAGTCTTTGATGTTTAGCACAAATTTAGAGCTTGCACCGCGTTGGCGCGTTGGTGCTTCGAGTGGATACGATTTTACCAACAAAGGGGTTACCCTTACCCAACTTCGTTTTCAGCGTGATTTAGAGAGCTGGCAGATGAGTTTCAACTGGACACCTATTGGTGCCAGGAACACGGCCTGGTATTTCTTTATCGGAATCAAATCTTCGGTATTGAGTGATATCAAATACGATAAACGACGAGAGCCCGACCGGAATCTATAATAAAAAAAGCCCCTAACCTATTTGGAAGGGGCTTTTTAGTATGATTGAAATTTTCTAGTTGTTCCCTAGAATAAGCGGTAATCCACTTTCTCCTGACCCCACTACGACCACTTTGGCGTTGGGTGATTCTGCAAGTTTCAATGTGGCATCGATACCTTTATCTTGCAAAATCTTATCGGTTAGAGAAGCGCTCAAGATTTTGTTCGCGTCTGCCTTACCCTGGGCTTCAATACGCACTTTCTCCGCTTCTTTCGCTGCAGTGACCAATCGGAATTCATATTCCAACGATTCCTGCTCTTGTCGCAGTTTACGTTCGATCGCATCCTTTATGGTAACTGGAAGTGTTACATCACGCACCAGTACCTCATTTAATTGTACATACTGTTCGTCAAGGATATTTTTTGTTTCTTCAAAAATCTCGTCTTGAATGGCATCACGTTTACTACTATAGAGTTGCTCCGGCGTGTATCTACCTACAACGCTACGTGCAGCACTACGGATCGCAGGCTGAATCACACGCTGTAAGTAATCGGTTCCTATAGATTGGTGCAAATTACCCAAGTCTCCATATACAGGTTGGTACCAAGCAGAGGCATCAATTTGAATTTCCAATCCGTTCGATGACAGCACCTTCATTTTTTCAAACAGTTCTTGCTGGCGTACTTCATAAATAAAAACTTTGTTCCATGGTGCAATCAAGTGAAACCCTTCCCCTAACGGCGGCTCATCGGTAACCACACCATTGTCGAAAGTCTTATACAGCACCCCGGCTTCACCAGAATCTATGGTTACTGCCGATTTAGCGACAAGAATGATTAAGAGCACGAGTGCGATTATAATCGGTATTCCTATTTTAGGTAATTTTTCCATTATGTGTTTGTGTTAAATTAAATTAGTCCGTTATACTTTCTGATAAACCATTCGGCACTCAAGGCCAGAACGATAATGATAAGCAGGTATTTCCAATCAATTAGTGGAACGACATTGGTTTGGCTCTTTTGGATAGGTTGGTATTGTTGGTTTTGCAGCAGATGTTCTACCAAGTCATCCACTTGATTTGCGAAATAAGCAGCTCCATTAGTATTAGTCGCAATACGCGATAGTTTCGTTACATTGGCATTGCCAAATTGCTGCTCCACATTATACTCCAATATAGTGAAACTTCCGCTTCTCGCAATAGTTTCGTCATTTACGGATACAGTGTAAGTATAATCACCAGCGGGTAAGCTGTTCACGTCCACCTCATAAAAGTTGTTTTTTAGCAATAAAGGAAATACCGTTCGAGCTTTGGTCTCTGTATTCACCACCGAAATATTCAACGAAGCTCTATTGTCGAACACATAATTTTGATCAAAATATTGGGCCGAAATGGTAATGGGAGTATTGTTGTAGTAAAATGATTCGCTACTTACCTCTAGCCTACTTTTTCGCTTATTTGAAGCTAAATATTGTACCAGTTTTCCCATGAAGCCATCAAATTCTTCAAAGCCATTGTTTTGAAGATAACTCTGTGCACGCCATTTCCAGATGCCTTCCACATCCCAAATCGCGTCGCGTTTGCCATTCAATTCTGAAGTGGCCAGCAAAGGGTTTTCGGTGGTAAATCCAGCAATGGTCTGATACAGTAATATTTCATGAGGAACAGTTACCGAGAGGTCGCCAAATGCCGTGGGTAACGGCGGGAAATCTGAAAATGAGATGTCTTCTACGGCAAAAGTGCCATAATTTCTATTCAGTACAGCAGAAGCATTTTCAGTTTGACGCATGACCTCTTTTTGAAAGGTAGCCTGTGCGCTGTTTAGAAAATTCCAATCTGTTTTTGCTCCCGTTAGGGTCAAGGTGTTTTTCTTGAGCTTGTCGATTTCTCCATATACCTGGGCAAAAGCTCGTGTAGGTTGATACAATATGATAAGTTGGTAGTCATTGAGCAAAGGTACGGCCTCGGTAGGCTTCACGAAGCGCACCGAGCGCTGTTCGTTCGTCTCTATTGATTTCTTGATAGCTCCTAAATCTGGATGAATCAGGCTGCTCACCACCAAAACATTGGTTGCTTCATCAATTACTTCAACTGCAAATCGCTTGGTATTATTAACCTTGTTTTTTTCATTTTCTAAAGGAACAATATTTGCCGTATACGTTTGAAGTCCTACCGCAGCCGCTGGCAGGGTAAGTGATATGGTTTTTGTGTTCTCTAGTTCCGAAAAGCTCACGTTTTCACGATATACCGTTGCAGCACCTTGGCTAATGGTAAATTGCGAATTCACCGTTCCGGTACCACTATATACCAAAATAACCTCTACAGGGAACTGGTTCTTCAAAAAGGCATACCGATTTGTATTTAGTTGCTCAATCTTCAGATCTACATAGGTTGTGCTATCTCCCAAAATAACCGGATAAATAGCGTTTTTATAGGTTGATGTCATGAATTCGTAATCATTCCCAAGGGTTTGGTTTCCATCGGAAATCAATATCGTAGGTGCCACTTGATTCTTAAACACTTCCGCTGTCTCGGAAAGCGCTTTGGCTATATTGGTGTTCTTCTGGTCGTAAGTAACCGAATCATTTCCTTCGAAGGTGCTTCCAAAGTGGAAAAATGAAATATCGAATTTATCGTTGAGCGCTTCATTCGATTTAATGGTTGCAATAGCGTTGTTGCTATTCTCCAGTTGCTCCAATTCACGAATCGATTCTGAGTTATCAATGAGCACAGGGAGTTTGGGTTTTTCAATAGTGTAGGTTTCACTCTTGAATTTTGGATTGATCAACAATAACAGAATTGCAAACAACGTAATGGCACGCAAAATGCCGAAGGTCCATCGCAGCGTAATGGAATGCTTCGATTTATATCCATACATAAACACAGCTAGCGCGAATGAAATCACGGCAGCGATACAGATGTATAATATTGTTTCTGGAGCCATTTATGTACGATTTATGAAATACGATTTGCACTGAGGTATATATAACTTCAAATGCCAAAAAATCGTACTACGGGATTTAGGTAAGCATTCCGCCGTCTACATTGAGTACTTGACCAGTTACGTAGCTTGACATGTCACTTCCCAAGAATACGCACATATTTGCAATATCTTCTGGGGTACCTCCTCTTTTTAGTGGAATGGCATCTCGCCAAGATTGGACAGTAGCTTCATCTAGTTTCCCCGTCATTTCGGTTTCTATAAAACCAGGGGCGATAGCATTGCAGCGAATATCACGCGAACCCAATTCTAGGGCAACCGATTTAGTAAAACCTAAGATTCCG
>JAWWCH010000215.1:0-4367 GCA_033720575.1 Marinirhabdus sp. | reverse complement strand
CGCCCTATTTTTCATGGTACAACCAACCAAGAAATATTTCATTTGATACAGCGCTTGATGAATTCACCACCCTTTTTGAAACCATTATCAACGAACAGGTTACCGATAAGAAGGTGATTTTACCCTTGTCTGGCGGACTCGATAGTAGGACCCAAGCCACCGCAATATATGTGCTGGGAAAAGATGTACACGCTTATAGTTACAAATTTAAAGGGGGATATGCTGAGACCCGTATTGGGAAAGAGATTGGTGAGGCCTGCAACTTTCCTTTTGAGGAATTCGAAGTGGAACAGGGATACCTGTGGGACAACATAGAAACATTGGCCAATATCAATCAATGTTATAGCGAATTTACACACCCACGCCAAATGGCATTTTTTGAGGAATATGAGCGTATGGGAGAGATTTTTTCATTGGGCCATTGGGGTGATGTATTGTTTGATGGCACAGCTGATTTAGATCTGACAGAAGAACAACAGCTCAACTACCTTCTAAAAAAAATCATCAAAAAAGGGGGAATGGAATTGGCCACTGCGCTTTGGAACGCTTGGCAACTTCCCGGAGAATTTGAAAGCTACCTAAGGGATCGTGTAGCTTCCTTGTTGGGAAAAATTGACATTACCCATGCCAGTGCCCGCCTTAGAGCGTTCAAGTCGCTGTATTGGGCGCCAAGATGGACCGCAACTAACCTTGCTATTTTTGCCGAACAGAAGCCAATTACGCTTCCGTATTTCGACGATCGCATGTGTCAATTTATCTGTACGTTGCCTGAAGCCTTTTTGGAAAATCGGCAGCTGCAGATTGCTTACATCAAGAAGAGAAATCGGGAATTGGCCCATATTACTTGGGAAGAAAACAAACCTTATGATCTCTATTCGTTCCACAAAAATGTGAGTCCGAACAACCTACCGTATCGCATCCTTCAGAAATTAAAACGCGAGACCAGACGCGCCATGGGAAATCCGTATATTCAACGCAATTGGGAATTGCAATTTGTGGGTGCTGAAAACGAAGCGCAGTTGCGATCGTATTTGTTCAATGAAAAGTTGGGAGAACTTGTGCCTGAAACCATCGTTAAACATTTCTATGAATGTTTTACCAAGGTTGATGCAGTGCGCTATTCACATCCGGTGAGTATGTTGTTGACATTGTCACTGAAAATAAAATCATTTTAGAATTATGGGGTTGTTGCATAGCTTTAGAAAATACAAACGGTATTTAAAAACGGGCAAACGAATCGTTGAAGACCAATTTTTTATGGCTACCCATAAAATGACCATTGCAGAGTTGAAGAAAGAACCGTCACGAACTGAAATAATCTCTTTTTTTGTTAGACTGGTTGCTGCAGAGCACTATCTGGAAATTGGAGTGCGCAATCCAGACCACAACTTCAATAAAATCAACTGTGCCAACAAATTTTCGGTAGATCCTGGATTAGAGTTTAAAGCCAATCCGGCTACGTTTAAGCTAACATCAGACCGATTTTTTGAGCAACTGAAAAACGGAGCGTTATCAATCCCTTCTACCTATACGTTCGATGTGATTTTTATTGACGGTCTACATACGGCCGATCAGGTTGAAAAGGATATTGAAAACAGTTTGAAACACCTTTCCGAAAACGGAGTGATCATTCTGCACGATTGTAATCCACCAACAGAATTCCACCAACGGGAATGCTTCCCTTTTAAAAACTCACCTGCAAGACATAATTGGAATGGTACGACCTGGAAGGCCTATTACAAATTCAGACACCAGCCTTCTTTGTTCAGTGCTTGTTTTGATACCGATTGGGGTGTGGCGGTGCTTTCTAAAAAAGCGTTTCCGGATTTCAACCAACTTCCTCATATAGAAAATAACTTTTTTGAGTACGATGTTCTACAACAGAATAGGGAGAGGCATCTAAATCTGATCGATTTCAATCAATGGAAAAACAAACTGCAGCATGATTAACGTTTTGTTTACCATTCCTAATTTTAAGACGGCAGGAAGCCAATTTGTGCTGGGCGCTATCTTTCAGCGGTTGGATGGAGCATTGTTCAAGCCATATGTCTTGGTTGAAAAGTTTCCGGAGTGCTTTCCAGATTACATTCCGGAGGAAGCACGCCTGCATATTTCCGAAGCGGTAGGAAAACGAGCATATATTTCGACTATGGCCAAAAAGCTACGCGAACTCCAAATTGACGTGGTACACTCGTGGGATTATAAGTCGAATAGCATAGAAGCACTTGCATGTAGAAAAGCCGGCGTAAAATACCTCTATACCAAAAAAAACAATGCCTGGTCTAAGCGGTGGTTTGCGAAAAGCGTGTTGAGCCATCATGTAGCTTACAACAATCCCGACATGAAATCGCAATTTTTCTCAAGTTGGCTGTTGAGATCTAAGATCAGTTTTATTCCACATGGCTTGGACACCAATGTATTTGCTCCGGTTGAGAAAAGCAACTCAATATCTGGATATACCATTGGCTGTATAGGAGTAATTAGTGAGAACAAAAATCAATTGATGCTGCTCAAAGCCTTGCGAAAACTGCCGGAACATGTGCGTGTGTCCTTCTATGGTAAAGCAGATAAAGCGTATTTAGAAATGCTTCAAGATTATATCGCAAACCACGGTTTAGCCTCTCGTGTGTCTTTCAACGGATTTGTGCAAAACCATAAAGTTCCAAAAGTTTTGGCAGGATTTGACACCTTGGTTTTGGCGAGTAAAAATGAAGGGTTACCCCTCACCATTATGGAAGCCATGGCTTGTGGAGTACCGGTGTTGTCTTCTAATTCAGGAGGTGGAGCACGATATTTGTTGAAGGATGGAGCTGGCGGATTTATATTTGAAAATGCGACAGAATTGGCGACCCAGCTAGAGCAACTTTTAGACAACGAAGCGTTGCGAATACAACTGGCTACTGCAGGTCGGCAGCGAATTGTGGACCAGTTTAGTATTGCCAATGAGGTACAAGCATATTCCGCATTATATCAAAAACTAGCCGCTTCATAATGGGACGATTCAACAAACATATCATCATTGTGGGTTCTGCTAGAAGTGGCACCAGTTGGTTGGCCGAAACCATAGGGAAACAGCATCGCTATCGGATGTTATTTGAACCTGACCATGAATTCCAAACCAAAGACGGACATTTGTTGAGAGATCAGTACGTGACTAAGAAAGATGGTTTCGAACAAGGACATCGCTATTTGGAACGGGTATTTGCCAATCGTGTAGACAGCGACTGGATTGCCCAAAATAGCAATCGCAAATGGAAACGACATTTATGGCCGTTCATTTCGAAGAAATTTGTGATCAAATTTGTGCGTTGCAATCTGTCGGCCCACTATATGCAAGAAGCATTTGGGATTCCCGTTTTGCACATTATTCGAAATCCGTATGAGGTGTTGCAATCGCAGCAGCGCGTAAAATTTCCATGGCTATATGATTTGAGTCATTTTGCCAATCAGCCGAACTTGGTGGCTCTATTGCTGGAACATTTCAATTTCGATATTACCCAATGGGAGCGCTATAATGAGCTCGAACGACTTGCCATACGTTGGTGTGTTGAAAATTCGGTTCCTTTTTTAGGGCAATCACAGAACAATCAAAATTATCGGGTCGTGCGATACGAAGATTTGCGGAAGGATAAGCAGGTGTTCTTGAAATTGTGTGACGATTTCAATCTACAACCATTGTCCAATTTGGAAGAAGAGTATCGAAAACCTTCCAGCAAAACCCATCCAAAGAGTGTCATCGTGAAGAAGGGAGCAGTACAGGAATCGTTTTCCGAAGAAAACAAGTCATCTATTCGTCGTATTTTAGATACTTTTGAGATTACCTTATATCCCAAAAACCCACTCTAGATGATGCGCGTAGGCATTGTAATTTCACAACCCCCTGGCTATTCTGAAACCTTTTTTAGGTCGAAGATCAATGGTTTGCAAAAAGCCAATATCGAGGTGGTGCTTTTTGTATCTAGGAATACCGACAATTTCAACTTGTGCGAGGTAAAAGTGGCGCCCAAAGTGTATCCCATTCCCATAATTCAATTAGTAGCCATGACCATTACGTTGCTATCCCTAGTGCCAAGGGTAGCGAGAATGCGTCGCTTCATCAAAATGGAAAAGAAGGCCGGTGCTTCTATGTCAAAAATTGTAAAAAAAATTTACCTGAATGCTCACATTTTAAGATCTGACATCGATTGGTTGCACTTTGGTTTCACCACCATGGCCTTGGGAAGTGAGCATATTGCCAAGGCGATGAATGCCAAAATGGGGGTGAGTTTTAGAGGCTTCGATATTAATGTATATCCTATTCGACATCCAAATTGTTACAAAAGGGTTTGGAAGAATGTAGATAAAGTACACAGTATTTCAAACTATTT
>JAWWCH010000214.1:0-4374 GCA_033720575.1 Marinirhabdus sp. | reverse complement strand
CTATATTCCATAAGCCCGTATATTTGATGTCCCAGTTTGGAAGCGGTATATCTCTTAAAATTCCTGTTTCTTCACTTGAAGCATCACCGCCCTCGTAGGCCGCAATAAATGCAGGCAATAACACGTCTTGGCTGTTGGGTCCAAAACCTTCAGGGTACCCAGTCTCAGGGTCTACCGGAAACTCTGTGGTGCCATAAAATTCGGTAGCTAGTCGTCGTGCCACTATCAGTCGATTTCCGCGGAAATCGTTGAACGCATCTGAATTGTTTTCATCACTTTGGCTAAATGCCGTTTTTATCAACAACGTAGAAATATTAAAGTTTCCGAAGGTGTTAGGCGTAAGCGATCTGTAGATACCATCATCGATGATATAATTTTCAGCATAATTTTCAGAATAAATTCTACTTCCGTTGATGTCTATTTTTAGATCTTCAATCGGTTCAAGGTTAATTTGTGCATCCAATTGCTTGCTCTCAACCTCTGTATATTGCTCGTTAAACTCTGGATAGAGCGTTAACCAACCCATACGTGCTGCTCTGTCTCGTATTTCGGCCTGACTTCCAAAGGTGAAACCAGCAGACGGGTTTAGTGTTCCAATAAATCCGATAGAAGGAGTATAACCTGGAAGGAAAATACCTTGGTTCTCTTGATAATTAAACTGTATTTTCTTTATCGAAGTTGCCAATCCAATCAAAGTGTTGGCTGCTTTGGCACCCGTGCTCAGAGACGATCCACCTGCAGCGCCACCTTGTGCTCCGCCTCCACGTGCATTTCCACCACCACCTCGGGCATTGCCCAATGAAGAATTTGTATCCCCTCCATCATCACCTTTACCGGTATCTCCACCTTTGGTGTTTCCACCTTTATTATTGGCACCGCCACCGGCGGCATTTCCACCACGACCACCCCCTGGGGTGTTCGCTCCTCGCGATGCAGTAATTTTAGTCAACCCAATGTATCGATAGAATTTATTCATGTCTAAGGATGAATTGATTCTATGCGTTTGTGCATTCTGAACCGAGTTACCTAGATTATAGGTGTTAACGGTACCATCTGCCAAAGGTATTTCAATACTGTTGAACAAATCACTACCATCTTGCCACTGGAAATCTCCGGTATAGGAATAGGTCGCTCTAATGAAATTCAGGAATGGAAATTTATCAAACGGTAAGTCATAATTGACCTGTAATGACTGAAAATGCTGATTCGGATCTCCAATGTCAAAGAATCCATCCCAAACCCCTATCGAGTCGTCTGCAAACCCTTCGTCATCTATATAGTTTGTAACAATTCGGTTATTTGCCGTGTTGAAGTTAAACCGTAACGAATTGGTCAGGTTATAATTGATGGTGTATTGCCAATCGAACAAGAAATTACGCTGATATAGCGTGGGTAACCCAATGTTTCCAGGCAATAAGTTCAATTCACGGAATTTCTGTTCGTTGTACTGTCTTGTGATATTTGAGCTTACCGTTAAACTTGTTGGCAAATAGTTGAAATTCAAATCTTTTAAGAACTTCCAGTATTTCCCGGTAAACAATGAATCATTTTTCTTGAACGGCTCGTACGGTTTCTGACGGAAGCTGTAGTTATAGGTACCACCCAATCGAACGTTTTGCTCTAGGGCATCTTCGATTTCAAAATCGTGATGATCCTCTTGGTTATACGATGCTGAAAACGTGAAGTTTTCAATATCATAAATTTGAGGTTTTCCATCTCCGGTTCGGTCTTTTCGAACTCCAATCAAGTTGACGCTTTGTCTTTTGGTATAATCAACAGATTGCTCTTTGATTCGCTCTTTCTCTTCCTCATCTTGCGTATTCGCTAGGCGTTGATCCAATTCGATGTCTTGAAATTCTGGGTCAAATTGTGGCGTAATGAGTTCTTCCCCGTGACCGTAGCTAAATGGCAATTGAATTCCCCAGTTTTTGGGTAACATCTGACCTAAATTCAGGTTGGTAACCACATCATACTGCTGCAGGTCTTCGCGGCTTCTTTGGTTCGGGCCTTGTTCAATAGAACCAAAACCAACAGTACTCATTCTACCGGTGGCACTCACCGTTGCAAAATCAGCCAAATTAGCGTCCATACTGGCAACGGCTGCCCAACCGCCTTCGTTCTTTAATTCAGAAAGACGTAATTCGTTGAACCATGCCTCACCACATATTTCTTGCCCCGAGTTGTTTTTGAGTCCGAGCATGATAATACGTACGTTTCCAAAACTAGGATTTCCTTTTATCCCCAATCGCAGTTCGTTTTCAGATCCCAAGGTTTGTGGCCCCAATTCAGATTGTAAGAAAAAGGTGGTTTCGGTTGGATCAAAATTAGGATCTCCTAAAACCCGAGTTTTCAACTCTTGGAGCAAGCTTAACGGTAATCGTAAACGGTTTTCAATAGGCCAGATTTCTTCCGGAGACGTGCTTCCGAAGGAAGTGGTATTCAATGGAATTTGTATTTCGTAATAGTTTTGGTCTAGGTCATTCCCCAATCGCATAAAGGCAACCATATCTCCATCAGATAGCGGACTCTGATTTTCTAGTGACTCTGCGTGTATGAACATTTCCAAATTTTCATACTGACGCATGTCAATATTGAAATTTTTGTACACACCTCTACCATCGTTGTTTTCCAATCCGCACACCCTTAGCGCCAAAGACTGCTCGTTTTGACGAATCAGGTTATTGTTATTGTTCAATTCTTCACGGATGACACCCGGAGGTAACACGTAAGGAATCGGTTGGCGTTGATCATTCTCTTCAATGTTAACCGCTTCATTCTCAAACACGGTATCATCTAATTCAGGATCTTCACCCGTAATATCCAATGACTCAGTAAATCTTCGGTAGTCACCTCTTACGAGCTCCAAGGTTCCGAAACGCAAAACCGTATTCTGTGTAAACTGAGACATATACATACGCATAAATCGTATAGATCTAAAATCTGCGATTCCATTTACCGCCTCATCTGGCTGACTAATTGGTATTTTAAACTGTACCCAACGTACAGGGATAACGTTATTATCCTGCGTAGTTACATCTACTTCACGAACATCGGTAATAAAGTCTTCTTGTGCACCATTCAAACTCGTATTGTTTTCAACACTCATCCCTCTATAGATAGGCACCCTGTACTCGTAGTAACTATCTACGGTATTCATGGTGTTATCACGGTTGATGTCTTCCACATCCGGTTCGGCTGTATTTCCTCTATCATTATCGGTAACGGTCTCTGGAGAGTTCCCTTCGGTACCATTGTATGACAAGTATCGTTCTAAAATACCTCCTTCGGCCTGTAAAAAATATTGGTAATTATCACCCGCTGGGTCAGGTAAGCCAGCAAACGCTGGAAATAATGTGGCTTCGCCTGCATCTTCAATACCATCATATCCAATATCTTGATTGATTCGCTCTTGCCCTGTCGTATCAAACGTATATACCAACGATTGGTTGGTAGGTACTTTTCCCCATGCGGTTTGTGTGGTATTGGCAGTTCCCCCATCTTCAGGAAGACCATTTTCGTATTGTTTACGACCATCTTTCAAGATATCTTCTGAGATATTACCCAGGTTGAAGGTCACAAATCCCTGATCTTGAATACTTTCATCGTGAACGTAGGGATCCATCACCCAAAATTGTATAAACTCAACGTTTGCCCGTTCAAAATCGGTAGTGCTCAACTGACGCATGATTCCGGCCCATCGGGTTTCAGGGTTAGGCAATGTGTTGGTTCCTGCAGCTTCAGGGTTGAAGTTATACTGTCCTCTTCGACTCGGATAATAGGCCATGTCTAATGAGAAAATAGCCTGTGTTTGTCCCTGAATTAAATCTTGGTTCGGGAAAATTTCATCTCTAAAGATTCGTCTTGTAAAAGGTGAAGACAAATCTTCATCATTAATACCGTCTGGACGCTGGCTACTGTAGAACACAGGGTCAATGGTGAACCAGTTCAATCCGGCTCTGTTATAGTTGTATTGCAAGTTTCCGTTTGAAAACTCCCCACCAAAACCTATTGGCGTACTTGCCAAGGTCCACGTAAGAGGTGCACTAACATCTATTCCTGTTTGGGATGCTTCAAAATCATCCACATAAGCTGTGGTCTTTCCATCAAAATCTGAAACTTTTGGAGCACCAGGAAGCAAATATGCGAATTCTCCTCGCAACGAAATATTTGATGCCACATCCGTATCGATATTTGGTAACTTATTTACAAGTCGGGTCAAGAAAGGTACTTCAGTAGAAAAGTTCGCATTTAAACCAAAAATGTTGTTGTTGATGGGTTCTGTATCAAAAGAAGACTTCTGAGTGAGGGGCCGTTCATTTAAATTCAAATAGGTAGCGCCAATCTGGAACTTATCGCTGAATTTGTGTTCAACAT
>JAWWCH010000213.1:0-4387 GCA_033720575.1 Marinirhabdus sp. | reverse complement strand
TTCTACAACATTTTGTTCGTGTGTATTTTGTACTTTTGTGCCAAGAAAATTAAAATTTGTACCTTAGTGGTACATACTTAGCTTATGCGCGGTCCCCTTTTCTATTCTAAAATCTTACTCTTCGGAGAGTATGGTATCATTAAAGACTCTAAAGGTCTGTCTATTCCGTATAACTTTTATAATGGTGCGTTAAAAATCGATAGCCATAAAACGGTGAATACTCGAAAAAGTAACGATGCCTTAAAACGTTTTGCGGAGTACCTCGAAACCCTACAGGAAGAAAATACAACCTTACCCAAATTTGATATAGAAGGATTGAAGTCGGATGTAGAAGCTGGCTTGTATTTCGACTCAAGTATTCCGCAGGGATACGGTGTTGGAAGTAGTGGTGCATTGGTTGCAGCGGTGTATGATAAATATGCAGTTGATAAAATAACCGTGCTTGAAAATCTTACACGTGAGAAGTTACTGGAGCTTAAAGAGATCTTTGCTGCTATGGAATCATTTTTCCATGGTAAATCTTCAGGTTTAGACCCACTCAACAGTTATTTAAGCCTTCCGATTCTTATTAATAGTAAAGATAGTATTGAGAGTGCGAACATTCCTTCTCAAACTGAAAATGGAAAAGGCGCTGTTTTTTTACTGGATAGTGGAAAAACTGGGGAAACAGCTCCGATGGTTCAGATTTTCATGGAACATATGAAGCAAGAAGGTTTCAGAAACATGCTCAAAAATCAATTTGTGAAGCATACGGATGCTTGTGTTCACGATTTCTTGAAAGGAGATGTAAAGTCGCTTTTCGGAAATGTAAAACAATTGTCTAAAGTGGTACTCGATAACTTCAAACCCATGATTCCGAAAGAATTTCATACGCTTTGGAAGAAGGGAATCGAATCCAACGCTTATTATCTGAAACTTTGCGGATCAGGCGGCGGAGGATACATGCTGGGCTTTACCGAAGATATTGACAAGGCACGTGCCGAATTGAAAAACTACAATTTGGAAGTAGTATACAACTTCTAAACCCCGCTACATAATGTTAAGTCGAAAACAGAAATACTTTCTCTTGAAGTTTTTCAGCTTGTTTTCCATTGTTCGTGGCTACAATATCCTCGTGATTGCCATTGCCCAATATCTGACTTCTATTTACATCTTGGCGCCAGAACTTCCGTTGCGAGACGTCTTGTTTGATGTAAACTTGCTGATGTTGGTGTTGGCGTCTGCGTCTGCGATTGCAGCAGGCTATATTATCAATAGTTTTTATGATTCTGAAAAGGACATTATCAACCGGCCCTATAAGATGATGTTGGATAAGCTGGTGAGTCAGCGCACCAAACTTACAGGCTATTTTGTGTTGAATTTCCTTTCGGTCATCTTTGCCAGCTATGTCAGTTTTAGAGCGGTTCTGTTCTTTTCGCTCTATATCTTTGGTATTTGGTTCTATTCGCATAAGCTGAAACGGTTTCCCTTTGTGGGTAATCTTGTTGCGGCAATCTTGGCCGTAATACCATTTTTTGCGGTGTTTGTTTACTATGGAAATTTTGACATTGTCATTTTCGTACATGCTACCTTTTTGTTCTTGCTGATTTCAATGCGAGAACTCACCAAAGACCTAGAAAATTTGAAAGGCGATCTCGCACAGAATTACCGGACCATTCCGGTGGTATACGGAGAGCAGCTTTCTAAACGCATGCTGACGGTCTTAAGCATTGTCACCCTAATTCCTACGGTGTTGTTGCTTACCCGATTTGAGATTGGGTATATGTATTACTATTTCTACGGAAGTATTGTTGCCTTGATTTTGTTCGATATTATCCTTTGGAATGCAAAACGTAAATTGCATTACATTTTACTCCATAATATTTTGAAATTGATCATTGTGGTGGGAGTTTTCAGCATTGTACTTATCAATACAAAGGTACTCTTGGACAGAATTTGGTAGTGAGCTTAATTGGCAAGCATTGCGTTAATGGCATCTGCTACTCTTGGTGAGATGGTGAGGGCCCCCGTATAATTCATATGCCCCAAATCAGCGAAATAAATATCGTCTGAAAGCGCGTGACCAAAGTCAACCGCGTTCGCATTTTCATGTTTTTTGAAGGCATGTAATCTTTTCTGAAACTCTAGTTCTAGAGCAGCTGTAAATTTATCGTAGAAACCAGGATGCTGTGGTGCTCTGATGACAAGGACCTGTGCGTCTGGATGTTTTGCAATGAACTCGTGCAGCATACCATCGTCAAAATCTACCTGTATCGTGTTTCGATCTAATTTCGGTTTATTTTCGTTCACCAATGTATTCTGAAAGGGCTTGTGTAAGGATTGAAATTCACCGTTAACAGAGCCAGATGGCCAGTATACATGAAAAAGTAGTCGGGAAGTAAATTTAGAATCGATTCGCCATAGATATTTCCACTCGTCTGTGGTTAAATAATGCTTGTTCTTAAACGCTCTACTTCCACGAGCGGGGTCTGTGGTTTTCCAACCTGATGTATAGCTGCCGTTGTTCAATTCAAAAACAAAATTTCGAACCCCTTGGTGATAGAGCTTTCGGGCGGCAATCACTGTCCAGAACATGGATTGCCCGTTCACCCCATAATTTTTGACTTGAAATGGAGTTCGTGCAGAAATGATGCTGTCGTGTAAAGCGGTCTTGGCATGCGAATTTCCCACGATGGCCAAAACATCTGAAGAAAATTTTCCTTCATAGGCCTTTTTTTCGATGAACCGCGTTCCAAAGAAAACTACTAGGAAGAGTCCTATAGTGGCAACGAAGAACAACACTAATTTTTTTACAAATCGAAACATAAGAGTATGCAATTCCAAAAATGGAAAAAATAAAGATATGATTATTCCGGTTGCCTCATAAAATGATGTTTGGTGTTCTGTACGAATAGTGAATCTAGTGCAATTCATATCCGTAAAATTTAAGAGAACCTTCGTATTTCTTCTCACGCTGCTCGTTTATTTAAATGTATCTTTGCAAAAAATAACAAGGCACTAATTTTTAGTGTTTTAAAATGAAGTTTCCGAGATAACGGAACATATTATGAGTAGACAAGAGAACAGCAAGAAAGGAAAACCTTCTAAAACCCATTCCGCCAAAACCACCAAGAATGTTGGAAAAGGTGAACGAAAGGGTAAAAGAGATTCATCAAAAACATCAAGTAAAAATAAGCCTGCAACTTCTAAGCGGCCTACAGATGGCATCAGATTGAATAAGTATATTGCCAATAGTGGTGTGTGTTCAAGACGGGAAGCAGATACGTTCATCGCTACAGGTTTGGTTTCTGTAAATGGTAAAATCGTAAATGAAATGGGCCATAAGGTAAAGCGAGATGACGACGTTCGTTTTGATGGGCGCCGTATCAATCCAGAGCCAGACACCTACGTATTGCTCAATAAACCGAAATCGGTAGCCACCACGACCAGTGAAAGCAAGGGGCTTACGGTGATGGATTTGATAAGCAATGCCACCACGGCAAATGTAAAGCCTATTGGAAGATTAGGTAGAAATGCCACGGGTTTGATCCTCTTTACGAACGATGACAAACTCGTAAAAAAACTGCATAGCAAGGGTATGGAGCGATTGTTCCATATTGAATTGGATAAGAATCTAAAAGCGGCAGATCTCGATAAAATAAGAGAAGGCCTCACGATTGCTGGGGAAAAAGTTTTTGTTGAAGAAGTGAGTTATGTAGACAATGCCCCCAAGAAAGAGGTTGGCTTGAAAATCAAGAATATGGGTAACAGTATCATCCGTACCATATTTGATCATTTGGGTTATAATGTGGTAAAGGTAGATTGTGTGACTATTGCACATCTCACCAAAAAAGATCTACCTCGAGGAAGATGGAAAATTTTGACCAAAGAGGAAGTAGAACTTTTCTCGATGTTATAATGTATCCTTCTTCAGATTGGATCATAAGAAATTCAGAGCCTTGCAAGATGCGAGGCTTTTTTGTTGCTATTCGCGACTCCAAAATTTATCACAAAAAAAAGAGCCATATTGAAAAAAAAAGTACATTTGTCGCCTGTTTAGCTGAACACAGTGACCCTTGTTTACATGTTCGGGTTTTTGAAAAATAGGAAGTCATGTTCAAAAACAACTCGCAAGGCGAGTAGCCGAAATCTAAAGCTAACTTCCGTAACGCCTGCCGTTGATGGCCCGGTAATCAAGACCAGAGGCATCGCTGTGCGTTTGGCCTACTGGCTCAATCCCATCCGAGTATAGTTTCTAAATGTTGATGTTAAGATATCCTTATTCTGCTTGCAGTTCGGGGGTATTATACGTATCTTTTAGCTAACGATTACAACACTTACAATGAACACAAAATATATAGACTTAATTAGTCAAACCTACGATTTTCCGCAGCAGGAATTCAAACTG
>JAWWCH010000212.1:0-4409 GCA_033720575.1 Marinirhabdus sp. | reverse complement strand
GTATGCCTCTGTTTAGCATGTACCATTTCATGCTGGATGATGTGGCTTTGTTGCCGTTCTGAAAGGTTTGCTCCCAAGAAAATAGTGTTCATGAAAGTAAAGGCCTTTTCAGTATTAGGCAGTATGGCAAGGGTTAAACCTTCCATTTTTTGAAGGGTAGCGGTTTGCTTCAACCTATAAATTTTCCGAAGTTTAAATACGAAAAGCAACAATGCTATTAAAACACCAAGAGCGTAGACCCACAGGGCGATTTCCGAAGTCGAAAAACCTTGGTTTGAAAATACTACGGCGTCTAAGGTAATCGAAGCAGTACCCATTCCGTCCGAAGGTGGATTTCCGATTAAAACAGCTGGCAATTGTATTTGATAGGCTTGCGGTATCTGTTGTTGAATGATATCTAGTTTGATAAAGGGTAAAACAAAACCCAATACCGAAGTGACTAGCAAATACAAGCGGTTGTAATTAAAGAAGGTTTCCCTTTTCAGAAATAGGTCGTACACTACTAAAAATAGCAGTTGAAATAAAACTACTTGTAAGATATAATGTATCATAACTTTTCATTTTTGTTGATTTCACTCAATATACCTTCCAATTCTTGCATACTGATATCGTTTTTCTTCATAAAAAACGACACCATACTCTTGAAAGATCCTTGGAAGTAGCCATCGACCAGCTTGTTGATCGATTGGTTGCTATATTCGGTCTTTTTCACCTTCGGAAAATATATATGTCCGCGACCTTCCTTTCGGTAGTCTACAAAGTCTTTACTTTCTAGTATTCGCACAATCGTGCTCACCGTATTGTAGGCTGGTTTCGGTTCGGGCAATTCATCGATAATCGCAGCCACATTGGCTTCTCCCAAATCCCATAGAATTTGCATGATATCTTCTTCTGCTTTGGTAAGTTGTTTCATAATTATAAAGGTGAATAATGATCATTACTAATTTTCCATTGGCCGTCTTCCTGAATCCAAACAAGGGTAAAGCGTGCTACAGAGGTTACCTCATCTCCTTTGTATTTGAAGGTGAGATGTGAAACACCCCGTTGAATTACCACATCATCGTATGGCGTTATTGAAATGTTCTCAAGTTCCCAATCCACGTGGCGACCTTCCAATCCTTGCCAATATTTGGTTACTTCGGCTTCGCCTACGACTTCCTTACGCGGACCAACAATTGCGGCGTCCTTGGTGTAAAAGGAAGCTACTTTCATAAGATCACCCGCCCGATACGCCACTTCCATGGCGCGATTTTGGGTGAGAATTTCGTCTGACACACTCTGAGCTGATAGGCTTCCGCAGATTATCAATACTAAGACCGTTGCTCGTTTCATCATTTACATTTTTGGTTTTTGCAACGGACCTTCCCACAACACTTGCTCTATCATCCATCGGTCCCCTTGTTTTGATAATAATAAATAGTCGATACCCCACCAAGCTTTCACTTTGGCCGATGCGATGGTGTTCCCCACTTCAAAAATCGTAACTTCTTTCGGTGCGCCTGGACCTGGGAATTTTTCTTTTTCCTTTACATTTCTAGCAAACGCTAACGCTTGTTCGAATGTCATTTGATCTACTTTACCATAGGTTTCGGCATCTCGGGCCTTGAAGAACCCGAATTTGTACATGTTGGGTTGCAAACTTGCCTTTAATTTTTCGGTATCTCCTTCATAAAACCCTTCTAGGTAGTTGAGACAAGCTCGCTCTACCTTAGATTTTTCATCCCTATTTTGGCTATGTGCGACTGTGGCAACAGTAAGCAGTAGTAACAAAATTATTTTTTTCATCGGTGCTATTTTAAGATTCCTATTTGTTGTAGCCACTCCAACTTGTCGTGCAAGTAACCGTGGCTTATTTCATATTCTGGGGTCATGAATGAGTGGTTTGCACGTGGATATAATGATACTGAAACCGGAACATCTTTATTGGCATATTTAAAAAAGTTAGCAAGACTTTTTTCGGGATGCACGCGTTTGTCATTTTCGCCATATTGCAGAAACACCGGACAACTAATTTTACTCGCTTCTACCGCCACCCTGTCATTTTGCAAATCGGATGCACTGGGAGTCAGTGGAATTTCTTGAGTGTTTGGTGGGATGAATAGACGTTCGTATTTCTCTCGAAAAATATTAGCACGCTCTATCGTTTCCGACTTAATGTTTTCAGTAATGATGCCTTCATAGTATTCGTTCCAAATGTTTCGGATGGCAATTACGTCTTGTTCATCAATTCCTCTGTTTCTTAAATAATGGTCAATAGCATACAACTGCCCTTCACGCATACTCATGATGGGTGCCGCGGTAGCATTTACAAAAGCAATTTGCGGTTCGTCTATTGCCATCATCAACGCCAACCTACCTCCTTCGCTGGGCCCGTGAACACCAACCCTCGATTTATCTACTTTTGGATGGGCTTGGAGGTATTTGAAAAGTTCAAGGTATTGGTCATTTTTTTCTTCAAAAGATTGAGCTTGAAAATTTCCAGATCCTTTCGATTTTCCGTTTCCTGGTTTATCAAATAGCATAGCGAGCATGCCTTGGGCGGCAAGGTAACGCGCTTCAAATTCGTAATTATCCATACCCACTGCTCCACCACCAGGTAAGATAAGGCATGCCGGAACCAGCTTTGTTTCAGCTGGAATAAAAATTTTGGCGAACAGCGAATCTCGACCAACCGGTATAAATCTTTCTTCAACACGAATTGGAGGCAATTTTTTCAACCTAACTTCATGTTGGAAACGGTTGAATAGCGTCATGGTTTCGAAACCAGAAGGTCCTAAGTTCATGAACGAAGTATGTTCGCCAGATACGCTCCAAAACTGATGTTCCCCTATGGGTTTTAAAGACATAGATCGTTCAGAATATGGCGATATGAAATGCAAATAGCCGTTCTTGGCATAAATTACTGCACGATGGCCTTGGGCATCTGCATAAACCCCTTCAAAAGGCTTCAACTCGTTTTCAGGTAAAGCTGGTAATTGCTTAAAAAAAGCAATTGGTTGTACTGTTCCATTCCGTGAAAGTGTACCCTTCAATTTGATTTCGGAATTCGATGTTGAGAATTTCCAAGTTTCAATAGAACGTTGAATATGCCAATCTTTGTTAATGTTTCCTAGAACAGGGTATTTCTTGTCTTTGTCGAGATACGGGAGAGAAAAAGTAGCCAAACTATCGCTGACCTCTATTTTAGCATACTGATACGTATTCCCAAGTAAAACCTCACCCACGTACTGCTGACCATGAAGCGTAGACAGCACGAGTGAAAAACCACAGAAAACAACTATCTTTAACAATGTAGCCATGGGCATGTACGTGTTTGAAACACAAATATAACTAATTATTTAGTTTAAACTAATTTTTTAGTTATAAAAATGTAACGCTACTGTATTTTTACAGACTTATAGTGTTCTATGGATATCATTTTATTGGTTATTGGATTCATTTTGATGTTGGTCGGAATCGCAGGCAGCTTTCTTCCCGTACTTCCAGGCGTTCCGGTGAGTTGGCTCGGGCTTTTATGTTTGTACCTAACCCCTTCGCTGCCCTTCGATTGGGTTTTTATTATCATTACAGGGGTAGTCGCTATCGGACTCTACATTCTGGATTATGTAATTCCAGCCATCGGGACCAAACGTTTTGGCGGAAGTAAAGCGGGAGCTTGGGGCACGACCATCGGACTCATTGTAGGTATCTTGGCGCCTATTCCTTTTGGTCTACTCATCGGTCCGTTTTTGGGCGCGCTCGTTGGAGAATTGGTATTTAATCAAACCGAAGGCAAAACAGCCTTCAAAGCGGCCTTTGGTTCTTTTATAGGCTTTTTGGCCTCTACCTTTATGAAGTTTCTGGCGACGCTGGTGTATCTGGGCCTGTTTATCTACAAACTACTGGCGCATTGGGATCTTTTTATAGCTTCTTAACATAACCTATTGCCGATTTGGATCGAAAGGAAAATTATCTTGGTTGTCTGGTGTGCCGTCCAGATCACTATCCCTCACCCCATCATCTATGACCAACAATTGAAAGGAAATGGGTAAAAAGATATTAAATACCTCTTGGTCAAATTCTGCCGTAGGTGCCGAAGATACCGACACCGATACCTGTGTAGCATTTATAGATTCTACATAGATTGTATTAGCCCAAACGAGACCTGTGAATGATCCGAAAGTAACTAATCTAGCTCCGAATGTGAATTCCAATCCGTTTTGTTCCATCCCCTTGGTCTCGGTGCACACGACATCACAACCACCATTAAAATTGTGAAAACCAAACATACCGTTTACCTGTGATGCTATGATATCGTTTATCTGAACTCGACCCTGAAGAGAAATAAGTGGAACGTACTGCCAAAGCACTTGGTTATCATCTCTGATGACATTCACACCTACAGCGGGCGGATTGTTGCTCGAAATTTC
>JAWWCH010000211.1:0-4412 GCA_033720575.1 Marinirhabdus sp. | reverse complement strand
GAAGTTTGGTATGCTCCGGTATCATTTCCTACCTGTGCCACACTCGCTCTAATTTTCGCAAATGAAAAGATTTCGGGCAAGGGCGTTACTTCAGATAAGATAAATGCAGCAGATGCCGATGGATAAAAGAAAGAAGCGCCGTCTACAGAAACGGGAGTTGCCAATGCACTTGACCAGTCGTTTCTTCCTGTGATATCGAGAAACAAGAAATCTTTGTATCCAAATTTTGCGACACCGTAGAGTGAATTGATTCGTTTTTTGGAATCGAATTGAAATACCTCAATGGGCGATGCTGCGTTGTTCAAGTTGAAAATACCGGGTTGCGCCAAATTCACGGTTTGTGATTGTTTGGTCGCGGCAGCTTGGTCCATACGGTTTCCACCAGCTGAAATATCAAGACTAAAATCGCCGATCTCTTTTGTGAAATTCAACAAAAAATCGGTGTTGACTTCCCTAAAGAAGACATCGTGTTCTGCATATCCTCCGCGTTGAAAACGGTTGCTGCTGAACGCTCTTCGCAATTGTCTTTTTTCAGAAGAATAATCCATTCCCGAGCGTAATTTTAGACTGATTTCAGGTGATAATTGTTGTTGAATGGAAATATTTCCAAAAACCCGATCGCGGTTAAAACTGTTACGATTTTCGAACAACGTAAAAAACGGATTGTCGAAGTAAGTGTAATTAAACGAGTATTGTTGAATACCTTCAAGACCAGGTTGCCAATAGTCCCTTAGGCTATCGATGTTCAATGATCTTGGCCCCCAGGCCACTATCGAATAATTTACATTTTCGCTACCATACCCATTGGACGGCCGATTGTCACTAGATGAATTCACATAACTTATCGAAGTATCAATATCGGTAAGCCGGTGTGGTTCGAAGTGAAGTTTGGTGCTCACGGTTTGACGATCTAGGTTCACCCCTGGAATGATAGACTCACTTCTTAGATCCGTAAATGAAAGTCGATAGTTTCCACTTCCGAAGCCATTAGAAACGGATACATTGTTTATAGTTGTAATCCCAGTTTCATAAAAGTCCTTTAGATTGTCGGGATGCGATTCAAATGGAGTAGGTGTAATGGGTAGGCCACTGTAGAGTGCAGTATCACCCCCTCTTACTACTGTGCCGTCTGGCAAAGTAACGGGACTGTCAAATTGTGGAACAAGGATGCCAGCATCCAATCTTGGGCCCCACGAGTAGCTAATTAGGTCATTGGTTCCACCGCCGAGACCGTCTACAAACGCAAACTCCCCGGAATTTCCTTGTCCGTACTGGTTTTGAAATTCAGGCAACTTGAAGGCCGAATCTACAAAGAGCGAGGTGTTTATGCTAAGGCCTAAGCCTTGACTGTTCGCTCCATCCTTGGTTTCGATTACGATGACCCCATTTGAGGCGCGCGTTCCGTAGAGTGCAGCGGCACTCGGACCTTTAAGTACGGTAACGCTCTTTATGTCGTCGGGGTTTACTTCCATGGCGCCGTTCCCAAAATCGATTTCTTGGAAACCAGCGGCGGCTTCGTTCGTAAAGTTAAAGACGGTTTGATTGTTGATTGGCACGCCATCTACTACAAACAACGGATTATTGTTGCTGAAGGAGGATTCACCCCGAATGGTAATTTTTGAACTTGAACCCACCCCAGTGGCCCCTTGAGAGATGGTTACACCTGCCAGTTTTCCCGAAAGGTTATCTAGAAAGTTGACGGCCTTCACGTCATTGACGGCCTCCTCGTTGAGCGATTGAACGGTGTAGCCCAGTTCTTTTTCTTCCCGTTTGATACCCAAGGCGGTTATGACGATTTCGTCAAGACCTTCGGTGCTTTCTGACAGTTGTACGTCAATTTGGGTATTGGTTCCAATTGGAATGGATTGAGAGATGTAACCAATGGAAGAAAAAACGAGTACAGGATTGCTGGTGGTTGTCGTAATCGCAAAATTTCCGTCGGCATCTGCCGTAGTTCCGTTTGAGGTGTTCTCTTCTAGTACATTGGCAAACGGAACAGGAAGGTTGCTATCTGCATTTGTAATGGTTCCGGTAACGGTAGTTTGAGATATCCCGATTGCTGAATATAACAGCAACACGGCAAGGTATACGTGCTTCATAGGTAAAATAATAGGTGAATAGAAAATGTTCGCCTTTCAATGAAAGGACTTTTTCAACTATGAAGTACTCGTGGTGACCCTTTATTGAAGGGTTGTTGTTTTTGAAAGGAAGCCGTTGCAAATTGAAATGCAGGATATTGTGGAGCTTCAGGTTCGAAGATGGTATGGAATATTCGTAACAGACTTGCGCAAACCAGCTTAAAGCCATCCATCAATTTTTTGATGTCTGCAACGGTATCGATGTCACGCAGTGTTTGTAGTAAAACGACTTTGGTGTTCTTTACAGCTAATAATCGCTTGAAGGAACCTAACAAATTCTGGGTTTGCCAAGGAAGTTGTAAAAAAGCTTCTGGGTTAAATTGGGATCGGTGTAAGCCCATTAAATAGTACCCACCGTCTATGGAGGGGCCAAAAACAACTTGCTGCTGTGATACACTTTTTGCGGCATCCAGTAATTGTTTGGTCTGAAGATTAGGCGTGTCATTCCCAATGGTGATCACATTGTCGTAGCCTTTGTCAAAGATGTTTTGAATGGCATTAACATAGCGTTCACCAAACGAACCGCCGATTTGTTCTTTTTCTGAAAATATAAAATAAGGTAATTTGGTTTGCTGAACTTTTTTAAGCGTTTGTTCGTTCAGCGCTTCAAATAGCATTTCGGAGCTTCGAAAGGATTTGCTTCTCCCTTCGTGCTGGGCCGAATTGGCAAATATGAGTATGGCGGTTGGTTGGTTGATGGTGTTTTGGAGTTTTAAAGTTATTCGGCAACCGCACCTTGACAGCTACTTCCGGCACCTGCGGTGCATCCATAGCAATGTTGTGAGATGACGATGTTTCTATCGTTTAGAACGTCTTCATTGTAATCGCTAATGTGTTTTATTTTACTTGCTACAGGCAATTCCAACATCTGGTTGAAGTCGCAATCGAATAAATATCCGTCCCAACTCACTGAAATGGTATTGGTACACATTACATTTTTGACGGCAGCAGGATTATAGGCCTCTACCAATTGATACATATAATCTTCATAATTTTCGGAAGCAATCAGATAATCTAAAAACCGTGCGATAGGCAGGTTCGTGATGGCGAACAGGTTGTGGAAGTGAATGCCAAAATCTTCATAGAGCGCTTTCTTGAAATCTTTCTCCATGCTAGCTTGGTCGCCCGGTAAAAAGGCGCCACTTGGGTTGTATACCAAATCGAGACGGAGATCGCTATCGGGCATGCCATAGCCGCGTTCGTTGAGTTCTTGTAGGGCTTTGATCGACATATCAAAAACACCCTCGCCACGTTGTTTGTCGGTTTTACCGCGCGTCCAATGGGGCATAGAGCTCACCACGTGTACGTTGTGTTTTTTAAAGAAATCGGGGAGATCGTGGTATTTTTTGTTGGCGCGAATAATGGTAAGGTTACTACGCACAATAAAATCTTGGATACCCGCCTTGCTCGCTTCTTCAACAAAGCGTCTAAAATTCGGGTTCATTTCTGGTGCTCCTCCGGTAAGATCTAGTGTATGTGCTCCGGTATTGCGAATGACCTCCAAGCACTGCTCCATGGTTTCCCAGGTCATGATTTCTTTTCGGTCGGGACCTGCATCTACATGACAGTGCTCACACACCTGATTGCACATATAGCCCACGTTGATCTGTAGAATTTCCAATTTTTTTGGTCGTAGCGGAAATTGATCGGTTTCTTTTATTTTTTTCGCGAAAGTGGGAAGTTCACCGTCTTTAAAAATTCCGTTGGACAGAATCTCTATTTGTCGGTTGGCTTGCGCCAGGTCACTTTCTCGTTTGTGTAAGCTTTGTGTTTTGAGTTTTCCCATATCATCGATCTACTAGGTAGATTTCTTTTCAAAATTTAAATGTTGGATTCTTGGAGCTTGCGTGAGTGATAGAGGCGACATACCCCGATAGTTATCGGGGATACAGCCGAAAGCACGACCCCGATGGCTATCGGGGGCACGCCCCAGTCATTATCCGTCTAATTTGTTTACTTTATTCATCATCATCACCCCGTGCACCAAGGTAGCCCCGCTTTTAATGGCGGCACCTACATGTACGGCTTCCATCATTTCTTCTTTGGTCACGCCACGCTGCAGGCCGTCTTTGGTGTAGGCGTCGATGCAGTACGGACATTGCTCGGTATGCGCCACAGCTAGGGCGATTAATGATTTTTCTCGTGCGGTTAAGGCGCCTTCTTCAAATACTTTTCCGTAGTAATCAAAGAATTTAGTGCCGAGTTCTTCGCTCCATTCGGTAATATTTCCAAATTTTCGAAGGTCTTTAGGGTCGTAGTATGACATACATGTTC
>JAWWCH010000210.1:0-4414 GCA_033720575.1 Marinirhabdus sp. | reverse complement strand
GTGCACCCACTGTTCCAATTACCTTTCTGCCATTGAGCTCTAATGTGAACAACTGTGCCACGCCTTCGTCCATAAGTTGGTCGATGCCCTTTTCCAATTGCTTGCTCTTCATCGGGTCGGCATTGTTGATGTATTTGAAATGTTCTGGTGAAAAACTGGGAATACCTTTGTACTGCATCTCTTCTCCTTGCGTCAGGGTATCACCGATTTTAAAATTCCCGGTATCATGTAAACCTACAATGTCCCCAGGATAGGAAATATCCACAATTTCTTTCTTTTCAGCAAAGAACGCGTTCGGACTTGAAAATTTCAGCTTTTTGCCATGGCGAACATGGAGATAGGGTGTATTTCGTTCAAATGTTCCAGAAACTATTTTAACAAAGGCCAACCTATCGCGATGTTTTGGATCCATATTGGCATGGATTTTAAATACAAAACCGGAAAATTCTTTCTCTTCGGGATGTACTAAACGTGTGTCACTCTCCTTCGGTCTTGGCTTGGGAGCGATTTCAACGAAACAGTCCAATAATTCTCTCACTCCAAAATTGTTAAGAGCAGATCCAAAAAATACCGGTTGTAAGGTTCCATTTAAATATTCTTCTCTGTTGAAGTCTGGATAAACTTCATACACCAATTCTAGTTCTTCTCGAAGGGTGGCTGCAGAAGTCGCACCGATTATTTCATCCAATTCGGGGTCTGACACATCTTCAAACTCAATGGTCTCTTCTATATTCTTTCTACTATCTCCACTGAAGAGATTCACGTTTTTCTCCCAAATATTATAGATTCCTTTAAAATCATATCCCATGCCAATAGGGAAGGATAGAGGAGTCACCCTTAGATCCAATTTTTGTTCAATTTCATCAAGTAACTCAAATGCGTCCTTACCTTCTCTATCCAGTTTATTGATGAAAACGATCATAGGAATGTTCCGCATTCTGCAAACTTGAACCAGCTTTTCAGTTTGTGCCTCAACTCCTTTGGCTACGTCAATTACAACAATTACACTATCTACAGCGGTGAGGGTTCTAAAAGTGTCTTCAGCAAAATCTTTGTGGCCCGGAGTATCCAGAATATTGATTTTGGTTCCGTCATATTCGAATGCAAGTACAGAGGTAGCAACAGAAATACCACGCTGCCGCTCAATTTCCATAAAGTCACTTGTGGCCCCTTTTTTAATCTTATTGCTTTTTACGGCACCGGCCTCTTGTATGGCACCACCAAATAGTAGAAGTTTTTCGGTAAGTGTAGTTTTTCCCGCATCTGGGTGAGAGATGATTCCAAAGGTTTTACGCCGATTGATTTCACTTTTTAAAGACATATGTTCTGTGATTCTAGTGCGCAAAGATACATGTTGTGAGGGCGAAATAAAACAAGGGAGGGTTTAAAAAATTACTACTTAGCATTCGAAATTCACTTAGAAAATGACATATTTGAAACGTTAATTTGTAAGGACATACGTGTAAACACTTATGATATTTCCTACAAAAAAGAAGCGTAAAAACTCAACTTTTATGCGTTTCATCGATTAAACCTTTTCATTTAACTAAAAATTAAGGATTTTAATTTTTTTAAGTATTTTCCTACTTACTTTTACACTCAAGTTAATCAAGGAAAAGGTGAAGTTGGGGCTTTAATGATCTTTTTTATTGAATAACGAATCCCCCTTAAGTTTTTGTACGATATGAAAAATAACGCATCGTGCACATAACGAATCTAACAAAAAACTTTAACGCTAACAATGGATATGTTTTATCTCCTTTTGGAAGATGAAATGATTCGACAACGTATATAACAATTTTAATTATAGTATTATGACTACAAAGTTACGCAGTATTCTCGTTATAAGATTGGGACTGTTAATTGGTCTTTTTGTGGTTGGTTCAATTGGAATTAGCCAAGCACAGGTTGTTAACATAGACCCACCCACTGGAGGGATGGATATAGACGGAAATCTTCAAGCCAATACGCCAACTTCTGGAATTGGTGACTGGGTGGCAGGTACTCCTGGCGCAGGTGGTTTTCTGTTGGACAATGCGGGCAACCCTGTAGATCCAAATCTCACAGCGCTCATTAGGGATGTGTATAATACGAACGCCGATGATTCGTTCACGGGTGGATCAAAATTTAATGACGATCCTAATACTTGGACTCGAACTAGCTCCAGTACTACAGGAAAGGGAGATATCCATAATGCCATGTATCATATTGGCATTGATGGTAGCGGAGATGAGTGGGTTGTTGCTGCTAGTGACCGTCGAACCACTACAGGTACTAGTTACATCGATTTTGAATTTTATCAAAATACACTCGCACTAAGCGGAACTTCAGGTTTTACCTCTGCTGGTCCTGATGGTGGAAGAACTGTAAATGATATCTTATTGACCATTGAATATGGTAGTGGGGGATCGGTAGCAACCGTATTCTTCTATTTATGGCAAAGTGTGCCCGGTGGATTTGATTATGTGTTGCAAAGTTCATCATCCTCTAACGCTTTTGCTAGAACAAACGCAACTAGCATTCCTGTTCCTTTTGGTAGCTTTGGAGATAATACCTATACACCACGCCAGTTCATTGAATCTGCGGTCAATTTAACAGATGTATTTGGATCATTACCCGATCCTTGTATCGGAGTCAGTATCAAAACACTCTTTATCAAAACAAAAGCATCAAACTCTCCAACGGCTTCATTGAATGATTTTGTTGCTCCCGTTCAAGTGAGTTTCACTTTCGGAACGGCAGAGATTGAATATGCAAGTTCTCCAGCCTGTACTTCTGATGGACCTATTTTTGTTACCCAAACGGGTATTGCAGGTGGAACGTACTCAGCCGCACCTGCGGGACTGAGTATTGACCCAAATACCGGGGAGATTGATCCTTCTAATAGTACCCCAGGAACCTATACCGTTACTTATAGTTATATAACAAACGGATGTCCTAAGACTGCTACAACTACGGTAACAATTATCGAAACTCCTGCGCCTCCATCGGCCTCGGATCAAGAGGAGTGCGAAGAAAATCCAATTCAAACATTAACAGCAACGGCAAGTGTGCCTTCAGGGCAGAATGTGGTTTGGTATGATGCCGCTACCGGAGGAAACGTTGTGGCAACGCCCAGTTTAAATAGTGTTGGCTCAGTTACGTATTACGCTGAAGCAGCATATGATAGTGGTGCTTGTGTAAGTGAATCAAGAACCGCTGTCACACTAACGATCAACCCAGCGCCGAACGCACCTAGTTCTTCTGGTGATATTATCGAGTGCGAGGAAGACCCTCTTCAAACATTAAACGCAAATGATGCTGTTACGCCTGGGGTTGGCGAACAAATTTTTTGGTTCGATGCCGCTACTGGAGGAAACCCAATATTGAACCCCACTTTGAGTGCGGTTGGAAGCGTTACGTATTATGCTGAATCTGTGGATAATACCACGAATTGTTCTTCTTTAACAAGAACCGCTGTTACTTTAACCATAAATCCCGCAGCATCTGCACCTATAAGCACGGGAGATATTATTGAATGCGAAGAAAATCCTATCCAGACCCTGGATGCTAATGATGCCATTACCCCAACAGCGGGTCAGAGCGTAACTTGGTATGATGCAGCCACAGGTGGAAACTCAGTATTAAACCCTGTATTAAGTGCAGTAGGTACCATGACGTATTATGCAGAAGGTGTAACAGATGGAAACAACTGTCATAGCCTTTCAAGAACTGCTGTTACACTAACAATCAACCCTGCGGCGACGACTCCAGTTTCGATGGGTGACATCACCGAGTGTGAGGAGGAACCGATACAGACCTTGGATGCGAACGATGCCCTGATGCCTATTGCTGGTCAAACGGTTGTTTGGTATGATATGGCAACTGGAGGTACCGTAGTGCCGACCCCAACCCTCAATACGGTTGGTAGTATAACTTATTATGCTGAAGGTGTAACAAATACTAACAACTGTCCTAGTTTTGCTCGCACCTCTGTTACACTTACAATTAGTGAAACACCAGCTGCTCCTATCAGTGGAGGAGACATCACCGAGTGCGAGGAGGACCCGATACAGACATTGACTGCCACGGCGACCGTGCCAGCTGGCCAGACCGTTACCTGGTATGACGCAGCTACAGGCGGTAATGCCGTGTTGAACCCATCTCTGAACACCGTGGGCACCGTGACCTATTGGGCTGAGGCCGTGGTCACCTCTGGAGGCTGTACGAGCCTCACTAGAACCGCTGTCACCCTGACGATCAACCCTGCGGCGACCGCTCCTGTGAGCACGGGCGACATCACCGAGTGTGAGGAAGATCCTATACAGACACTTGACGCGAACGATGCGATCACACCGACCCCCGGTCAGACGGTGGTATGGTACGACGCTGCCACTGGCGGAAACGTGGTTGCCAGCCCAACATTAAATACAGT
>JAWWCH010000209.1:0-4420 GCA_033720575.1 Marinirhabdus sp. | reverse complement strand
GGCATCTATGATGTCTGAATTGACGCCCAATACTACCGTTTTGATATCATCTTCTTCTGGTGGAACCGACAAAATCACTTTTTTAGCTCCCTGGGCCAAATGTTTTTCGAGTTGGTGTCTATTTTTGAACTTACCAGTACATTCTACGACGATGTCAAGTTCGGGCCATGGAATGTTCGAAAGTTCACTTTCTGAAGAAAAATTGACAGAATTTCCGGCAATCTCAATACCCTTTGATGTTACTTCAAAAGGCGTTTTTAAAACACCATGGATGCTGTCGTATTTTAGAAGGTGCGCAAGGGTTTTTAGGTTGGCAATGTCATTTACAGCAACAACCTGAATATCTGGGTCGAGCAGGAGCTTGCGGAACAACGTACGGCCAATTCGACCAAACCCGTTGATTCCCACTGTAATTTTTGAAGTCATTTCTGAAACCTTAGGTTAGATGTTTCTGTGCTTTATACGATGATCGTACTAAAGCGCCACTCTCTACATGACGGAACCCCATTTTCAGACCGATTTCTTCGTATTTCTTGAATTGCTCGGGGGTAATAAACTCTTTTACGGGCAAATGCTTTTTGGAGGGCTGAAGATATTGACCTATGGTAACGATGTCAAGGTCTACAGATCGCAGATCTTCAAGAGTTTGAATCACTTCAGTTTCCGTCTCACCCAGACCAAGCATGATTCCACTTTTGGTTCTGTTGATTCCTTCAGCTTTCAAATAGCGTAACACCTCAAGACTTCGTTCATATTTTGCTTGGATGCGAACTTCTCTTGTGAGCCGCTTTACCGTTTCCATATTGTGAGACACTACTTCTGGTGCTACTTCAATGATACGATCGATATGACGGGTTACCCCTTGGAAATCAGGGATGAGGGTTTCTAGCGTGGTATTCGGGTTCATCCGCCGAATGGCTTTCACCGTCTCGGCCCAAATAATGGATCCCATGTCTTTTAAGTCGTCGCGATCCACGGAAGTGATAACCGCATGCTTTATATCCATCAGTTTGATAGATCGTGCCACCTTTTCAGGTTCATCCCATTCTACGGTTTCTGGTCGTCCCGTTTTTACGCCGCAAAATCCACAAGATCGGGTGCATACATTTCCTAAGATCATGAATGTGGCCGTACCTTCCGTCCAACATTCACCCATGTTCGGGCAACTTCCTGAAGTGCATATGGTATGCAGGTCGTACTTGTCTACCAAGCCACGAAGTTCTGTATATTTTTTTCCGGTGGGCAATTTAACACGCAGCCACTTGGGCTTAGGAGCGGGTCTTTGCACTGTTGCTGTTTCTGTACTCATATGAAGGTACAAAGATACCAAATTTCGTATCGAAAAGAGCCGAATACATATCGAGTTTTAATTCATGCAATAGACAAAACCAATGGTTTGTATTATACCAACGACAGTAAGTACCAAATGCTGAAACCTATGAGCACTACTATTCCAAAAATGCTAAATGCTTTCATCGATTTCCCTGGTTGTGCCTCTTGAGGTGTTTCTGAACTGGTTAAAACCCGGTAATTGACTATGGCATAGAAGGGCGCGGTTATGAAAGAGAGGACGGTAGCTATGGTGATCAAGGTGCCCATTTCCGATAGGAAAAAGAAAAAGATGGATAATGTGCCCAGCACAAGCACGAGCAACCAAATAAGGTACCCTTTTGTGTATGTCTTGTTTCGCAGCAGTTCTGCTGAACGGTGCATCACCCGAGGGGAGCCATCTAATGTAGTTAGAGTAGTGCTGAACATTGTGGTGAGCGCAGCAATGCCGATAATGAGTTTGGTGCTTTCTCCAAGTCCGTCAGTGTACAGTGCAATGAGCTGATTGGCAAAGTCGGCCCCTTTGCTCGAGAACGTTTCACCAGAACCAAACATCACGAGCGCGCCAAGTGCCAAGAAGAAGATGGCAAGTAGGGTAGTTGCTGTATACCCCACGTTAAAATCGAATCTAGATTGCTTTTGGTCAATGGAAGGATCAATTTTTAGTTTCTCTACCGTCCATAAACTCTGCCATACCGAGATGTCTAAAGGTGCGGGCATCCACCCCATAAAGGCAATCAGGAAACCAATGGCAGCTGTATCGGTTGGGAAAATTTGTGCGAAATCTACAGCTACACTTTTGTTTGAAGCGATTACTACAGCCAGAAGGGTACTCACCGTTAGACAAAGCACGATAACCTTCATCAGGTGGTCTAACAGTTTGTACCTACCTATAATGAGAATGGCAAAACAAATAGCAGTAACAATGGCCGTCCACAACACAGCAGACCCTCCAAACAAGGAACTAGCAATACCTGCGGTGACTATGGTTACAGCTGTTTGAATGGTGAACATGGTGGCAAACGTGAGTATAAAATACGTGACCAACACACCCTTTCCCAATTTTCTATAGCCTTCCAACAAGCTCGTTTTGGTTGCCGCTGCATACCTCGGCCCAAATTCAAAGAAGGGATATTTAACGGCATTGATCAGCAGTAGCGCCCAAAGTAGTCCGAATCCAAAATCGGCACCAGCGCGTGTAGATTGTACCAAATGTGAAACCCCTATTGCCGCTCCAGCAAAAATGAGGCCCGGACCTATTTTACGAAACTTCGCAATCAATGCTGTCGATGTTGGTTGATAATTTCCGCTAATAGTTTCCGTGCGCGTAGCAATCGAACTTTGACATTGTTCAAGGGTTCCTCCAAGGCTTCTGAAATTTCATTATAGCTCATTTCTTGAAAGTATCTTAAATTGATTACATCTTGATAGTGAGGCTTTAATTTCTTTATAAACCGCAACAGTTCAGCAAGATTTTGCTCGGTGATCAATTTATCTTCCGGAGTGGGACTGTCGTCAGGAATTCGTTTGAGTTGTTCCTCGTTAGTTTCAGCCGCATGTGAAATTACAGAGGTATTCTTTTTACGGTACTTGTCAATTTGGAGATTCTTTGAAATGGTAATCAGCCAAGTGCTGAAGGTGTATTTCGGGTCGAAGGTATCTATTTTATCAAACGCCTTTGAAAAGGTTTCAATAGTGATGTCTTCTGCTTCATATTCATTTTGAACCCGTTTTAACTGAAAACCATACACTTCATTCCAATATTGATGCAACAAAAAACTGAAAGCACTTTGTTTGCCTTCTTTAGCGCGTTCAATCGTTTCTAAAATATATGATTTGGTTATTTCCAAGTACGAGGGTTACTGTTGCTATTTGAAATAAAGATACTTAATTGAAAGCATACTAGAAACAATTCTAGAGCAGGAAGAAGGGGAATTAGCTTCATTTCATCTAACTTTTTTGCAGCACCGGCATAACTAACGTATTGAGCACCAATTCGAACGAAGAATAAGAGAAGCGCGATTTCCCAGCGCGAAAAAATCAAGCAAACTGGAAATAGAATCCAAAAGAGGAAATTTGCGAAGTAATGCAGACCCAATAAAAATTTATGCAAGGGTTTGTAATGCTTGGCTGTGGTGGCATGCCTTCGCTTTTGATGACGCCACGCTTTGAACGAACGCTTCGGTTCTGAGATGGTAAAGCTCTCTTTGGAATAGCAGAGTGCGGTATTTTCTGACGTAGCCGCTTTATTTACAAAGAGGTCGTCATCACCAGAGGGCAGTTGGATATGGGCCATGAACCCTTGATTTTCGTAAAACAAATTGCTGGTGTACGCCAAATTTCTTCCTACACCCATATACGGGATTCCTGCTTTCGCATACGAAAAATATTGTATTGCCGTAACAAGCGTTTCATATCGGATGAGCTTGTTTAGCCATCCCTTTTCCTTGTTGTAAGCACCATAACCCAACACCAAATGTTTTTCGTGGTCAAGTTGATTCGCCATGTGTGCGAGCCATTGCTTTGAGGCTGGTTTGCAGTCGGCATCTGTAAATAGAAATCGATGATGGACGGCCTTTTTTATGCCCAGGGTCAATGCGTATTTTTTATTCCCCCAGAAGGCTTCATTGTTTTTAACATTGACCACTTTCACACGCCGATCCCGTTCTGCGAAGCCCTCGATAACCTCTAGTGTTTCATCGGTTGACGCATCATTAATTAAGATGACCTCATAATCTGGATAATCCTGCTCTAGAAGATAGGGAACATTTTTGGTTAGGTTCACCGCTTCGTTTTTGGCACAAACAATAATGGAAACCGGGTAATGGGTTGTGGGCCCGATGGAAGGTGTTTTTTGAAATGAAAACTTAGAAAATAGCAGATAAAAGCAACAGTTGATACATACAATGGACGCAAATACGTAAAGAACTACCATAGCTATGCTTCAAAGGCGTTTTTGGCTCATTATTGGTGGACTTCTTCTTTGCAGTCAGCGAACTGGTCCGGTGTTTTTCCGCAGAAACCGCATGCTTCACCTTCTTTGTTCAAAAAAGGGCTCTGACTTGCACATGTTCCTGCAAATTTGCCGTCC
>JAWWCH010000208.1:0-4444 GCA_033720575.1 Marinirhabdus sp. | reverse complement strand
CTGATCCCAAAGAGTTCTTTAGCGGCGCTACCGCCGTCAGGCAACACTGGTTGAGCCAGTATGGCGATAAAGGTATTCCGCCTTTAAGAACCATTGGCCAAATCATGAAAGATTTGCAGTTAACTCAACCATACCGAAAATCAAAAGGAAAAGGCGCTGCCAGCTATCTGTGCTCCCAGGAACATTCCATCCATACAGTGATGGGCCGGCGCGTTTTGGAATTAGATTTCGTCGGTAAAAAATTTCTTAAAGGCCATAGCGCACCCCTCAACTTTATTGGCTTCAGCTTTAAGCATACCCCTAAATTACGCTATTTTGAGCGTATTGAAGGGCAAACCGGAAACGAAATCATCAACCATAGCCAAACATTCTTCCAATTATTCGAAAAACCAGATGCCATTAAGATGGATAATGGGTTTGCCATGGCCGGATCGGCACCGCAGTCGGGAACCATTAGCCATGTGCCACTTTGGATGCTCAGTCAGAAGATAACTCCAATCTATGCCGTGCCCAGAAAACCCTTTACTCAAGCCAGCATTGAAGGCAACAACTCCGTTTTCAGCCGAAAATTTTGGAATGCTCGACATTTTGACTCAATCGAAAATGTCGATCAACTCCTTCCCGATTTTAATAACGCATCCATCAGGTATTCCGGATATAGCAAAAGTGACTGTCAAAATATTTCAAAGACCTTTAATGCCAGCATTTACTTTATCAGACAAGTAAAACAAGTCGAAGAAAAAGCAATCATCGAATTAGCACACCAAACCTTTAAAATACCGAATGAGTATGTCAATTACTTCGTATTTGCTCAATGGCTCTTGGAAAAAGAACAAGTCGATATCTTCATTGAAAAGAATAAAAAACCGCGATTGATCGCTAATTATACTTTTAAAATTAACCCGATTTCTAAACAAAAATTGGAAAAAATACTTGCCATTCAGCTGTAACCTTTTATTTTGCCATCAACCGGACTTTATTAATGGAAAAAAATCTCAATCAAGATAAACACGTATGCCTCGGTGTTCATAAATTAGTCCCCACAAAATTCAAAAATCGAGATCATGCGATAGCTTATAATCAAGAATTGTTTTTCCGATCACTCAATCTAAATACTCTTGTGGTATTTGTTGGAAGTGGATGTTCATCCGCTTTAGGTTATCCGAATTGGAAAGAGTTTGTGCTTAATTCTACTTTCAATGGTTCGGACATTTTTAAGCGGCGATAACGCCATAATTTTGTAATTCGTGATAGACTTTTTGAATTTTATGCAAGTTTGGATCAAGTTCTAACTTTGAAAAAATTAAATTCAGCATCATTTCGTTTGCATACCGTCGTTTGTAGGAGGCCATGGAAAAACCATCATCAGACTGTTTGTTTTGTAAGCGATGATCAATGCGAGCGAGATTTAATAAAGCCAGGCTCATATTGAAATGGAAGTCAAGACTTTCCTGGCCGCGTGCTTGACAATGAGTTAAACCGGTGAATTGTTTGGCATCTCTGAAAATGAATTCGATTTGGAAACGGGAGGTATAGTAACGATAGATCGTTTCGGCACTCATGGTTAAATCGGTTGAGAAGATTACGACATAAGATGTTTTGCCGTTTTTTGCGGTATGTTGGAGATAGACTAATTTGATGTTTCTTTTTAAAGCGACACTATAAACAACGGCACTGTAGAGACAGAGGTGTTCGTTGATTTTTGCTGCCAATGGCAGTTTTGAAAAATCGGGAGATTTCAGGTTGATCTTTCCGGCAAACTTTCGTGGCCTTCCCGGGGAGCGTTTTTTATGAAACGCTGGATTGCCGGAATCCTGAGTCTGTTCATAGAGGTATTTCAAATTGGCGTCTTTGCGAAGTTTGCTGATAACCGTAAAACCAGGCCCTGTGGCACCATCGACGAAGCGTTGTTTGGCATACAATCCGTCAACGGTGAGGTTCTTAGGAAGAGGAATAGTTAAGTCTGCCTCTTTTAAACTGCGCAGTTGGGATAGGAAAAAGTCGATTGCATTCTCCTCGTCATTGGAGGGTGGCACTTGATTTACTTTGAGAGTATAGGCGGTTTTATCCTTTACATCCACTATCGCAAAATTGGAGATTTCAAGTCCGTTCATGGAACGACTCTGAACCCCATTCCAGAACTTGCCCAATCCGTAAGTTCCTTTACCGCTTTTGGGGATATAGGAGGCATCACCGGCTAAGATATATTCATGGGAAGGATTATAAACCTGTTCAATACCCAAACTGTTAAAATGGGTGAAATCAAAGTGACGCCGAAAATTACGAGAATAGGTTTTCTCATTCAGATCACTATAGCGGCTCAGGTTGGAAAAATTCACCCGACCGGATAATGCTAAAACTGTTTTGAACAATATTATCATAAATTTCTTTTGGGATTTGCCTATGCCTGTCATTCTGTTTAAAATATCTTCAGCAGTTTTCATGTGCCATATGTCCTCTTTTAGATCGCCAAATCTTTTGATGGATATATGGCACTTTTTATTTGCGGGTACAACTAAATTTTTGAATCGTCTGAACTAAAAAAATGTCCGAACCATTGACTTTAAGACTTTAAAAAAATACTGAAAAAATTCATATATTTCGCTATGATTTTAAAAAACTTTATTGCGCATCGGACCAGGAAGTCTATGAGAGCCGCTATGGAGAGCGTTTTGATTCATACTGCCCTTTGTTTATTGTATATCGGCGGGATGTATCCGAGCCGGCCTTTAGCTACATGACCGGTTTGCTCTGCTGTGAAAGAGGCAAAGCGAATATGGAGCGTATGGAAGAAGCCATAGGGGATTTAGAATATCATCAGTATCAACACTTTATTTCCAATTCTCCCTGGGATTATAAGGCGGTGATTGGGAAAGTGGGTGAGGATGCCAATGAGGTGATGCAGAAAGAGCGAGAGAAGAGGGGTGAGCCCACAGGGTTGATAATCGACGAATCTGCACATTTAAAAAGCGGTGTTAAATCCGTGGGGGTTGCGCGTCAATATGCGGGTGTAGTGGGCAAGGTAGAAAACTGCCAGGTCGGGGTTTATGCTTCTTTATGCAATGGGGAACGATCTTGTTTGATCAATGAGCGCTTGTTTTTACCGGAATGCTGGGCAAGCGATGAGAAGCGTTGTGAAGAATCGGGAATCCCTTTAGAATGCCGGGTACATAAAAGTAAGCCGGTTTTGGCCTTAGAAATGATCGACGAGGCACTTGCTGGTGGGATTGAATTTGACTGGATTGGCGGAGATGGATTATATGGTCACTGCTATGAATTTGCCAGAGGATTAGATGAGCGGGGCTTATTTTTTGTGTTGGATGTTCATAAAGATCAGCAGATTTATTTACAAGCCCCCACGATCTCTATTCCTGGCCAGAAAAGTCGCAAAGGTCGCAAACCCACCCGCCCGGTAGCCGATTGCGCCAGCGTGCGAGCAGATGAATATGTGGAAAGTTTGCCTGATGAAGCCTGGCAGAAAGTGCGCATTCGCAAAACGGCCAAAGGGTGGTTGAAAGCCTGGGTTCATATCCGGCAGGTGTGGGTATGGGATGGAGAAGAAGCCCAGGTGCGAGAACGCACCTTGATTGTACGAAAAAGTATCCCCCAGGGCAGGGCAGAGAAGAAGGAAATCAAATACAGCCTGAGCAATGGCTCCCCGGAACACTACAGCATCGAGGAGTTTGCTTATTTCCAGGCACAACGTTATTGGGTAGAAAGAGATTTACAGAATGCGAAGAGTGAATTGGGCATGTCTGATTACCAGGTTCGCAAATGGCTGGGGTGGCATCATCACCATGCTATTTTATTCATGGCACTGTTGTTTATGCTTCAGGAACGCCTTGATCATGAAACCCAATATCCATTAATGAGTGTCAGAGATGCCCGAATTATGGTTACAACTCTTATTGCAGAAACCATGCTGCAAAATGAGCCTGAAATGCTGCGACAAATCAGGCTCATGAAAGAACGCCACTACAAAAGGAAATTCGATATTGATCGGAATTATCTCAGGGATGGGTAAATTCTCTTTTAAAGTCTTAAAGTAGAATTAAACACATGAACATCTGAACACATTTTCCCCCCGCTTGCTTTGCAAGCGTTCTTTATTTATTTTCTCCCCGGCATCGCACTGCAATTGAAAACAAACACGTGAAAGGAATCGGGATGAAAGTAGTGGTCGAAAAAAGCCGGCTCATCTTCGACGACTTTTTCAAGATTGAAGAAGCCTACCTCCGTTTCCAGCATTTTGACGGGCAAATGAGTCCAATCGTGCGCCGGCTAAATTTTGAGCGCGGCGACTCCGTGGCAGCCCTGGTGCTGAATACCGATACCCGGCAAGTGCTATTGGTGGATCAATTCAAGTACCCCGCCTACAAAAAAGACGGCGGCTGGCTTGTTGAAACAGTGGCAGGGACCCGGGAAAAAGATGAAAATTCCGGGG
>JAWWCH010000207.1:0-4459 GCA_033720575.1 Marinirhabdus sp. | reverse complement strand
GCGATTTTTGCTGTATGAAGGAACGATCTAGCGATTTATCTAGATTAGATCGTTTACCAAAAGCCCCAATCACATATCGGCCTCGAAAGATGCTGTCATTTTTTGTAGTGACTGTAAATTGGTCTTCAGAAAAATGTACACCAACAACTGATTGTTCCATAGTGGTGCATATTTTTTTAGCTTCATCAAATAACGCTTGATCCAGCGCATATCTGCTGATTCCAAATCCGCCTAAAGGCAAGGTGGAATGTATCTTTTTTCCGCTGTGCGTGGTGATTTCCAAGTCTGTGATCACCTTCGCACCTAACTCCATGGGATCGATGTTCAATGACTTGAGAAACGGAAGTATTTCATTGGAAACGTATTCACCGCAAACTTTATGCTGTGGGAAGGTATCTTTTTCAATCATGAGCACGTTGAAAGCGCCTCCTAACTGCAGCGCACAGGTAAGTCCGGCCAGACCTCCACCGATAATAATCACGTCAAAAACCTCCGAATTTTCCACCTTTAAAGGTCGGTATTGTGGGAGTAAAAAAAAAATCCTGCCCTTAAAAAAGGACAGGATTTTTATTTGTTATTCTCGCTCGGTTTATCCGCCGTTATTCGCTTGGTTCTCGGCATCATTCACCATTTTTTCATTTGGTACAATCACAACGTTTACACGTCTGTTCTGTGCACGACCTTCTGCAGTACTGTTGTCTGCTACTGGGCTCTGTTCACCGTACCAGTTGGTGGTAAATCTGCTTGAACTCAATCCTTTACTTGTAAAATATGAAGTAACTGATTGTGCACGTTGCTTAGAAAGCGTCATGTTATACGAATCTGACCCTGTGCTATCTGTGTGTCCGATCACCAATACATCCGTATCAGGATATTCTCTCAAGACACCGGTCAATTTATCTAACGTAGCTTGTGACGCAGCATTGATATTGTATTTATTGGTGTCAAAATACACACCACTGTTCTCATCAAAAGTAACTACAATTCCGTCATCAACACGCTCGACTTGAGCACCAGGAATTTCAGTTTCTATCTTTTGCGCTTGTTTGTCCATTTGTCGTCCAATGATAGCTCCTGCTGCACCACCGGCAACTCCACCAATCACGGCACCGATCTCACCATTTCCACCTTTACCTACATTGTTTCCAAGTACGGCACCGATAATGGCTCCACCAGCAGCACCGATTACGGCGCCTTTCTGTGAATTGTTAGCGTTTCTAGTCGCTTCGCAGTTTGTAAATACTACCAATGTCAACATTGCTAGACCTACCATTGCTATTTGTCTATATACTGTTTTCATATTATTCATTAATTTTAGAAAAGTTCATACTAATTGTAAAAGGCTTGCCCTCTAAGGTTACCGTTTGCTCCCATTGCATGTTATTCTCACTCAATTGTGCAAGACGCAATCTAAAGCCAACGGCATTATCTTTATCTGGCTTTCCTAACTTCATTGTCGGTTTTAAAAGGAAATCGTATAACCCCGTAGTTTCATCAATTTGTTGAATTGTAAAGATGAAATTACGGTCTCCAGTAGGACAATTTCCGTTGTTTATAGTGTACATTCCACTATTGTTGTTTGGTATAAATCGCCAAGTACTTCCTTCAAAACATTCTTTCGATGTATCATTGAAGATCGTTACATTAAACGTGCCAGACTCGCTGTATGAGATGTTGTCTAGCGACCAATAGCCTTTAATAACTTTTTTTGCTCCTATTACGGTTTTGGGCGTACCGCATGAAAATGCGGCAGCAACCATCACCATAAGTACTAAGATTTTTTTCATGTGCTTACGTTTGTTTATTTGGTTGTGTTAAAATTATCTTTTGAATAATCGTGCTAATAATGAAAGTACTAGCAATACTATAAAAATGTAGAAAATGATTTTGGCAATATCGGCTGCTCCTTCAGCAAGCCCACCAAATCCGAAAAGTGCTGCAATTAATGCAATTACGAGAAAAATAATGATCCAACGTACCATATTGATTAGTGTTTTAAAGATTAGTAATAGTACTAAGATACAGCACTCCTACAGCTCTACAATCATGTTTGTGATACGTTTAACAGCAAATGTTAAAGCATTAATAAGCAATCAAATGCGCCAATTCGTCCTTAAATCTAACTTCTGGAAGATACCCTTTTTCAAGCTGCGATGCGAAAGGAATTGGGGTTTCAAGACTGGCTACTCTTTTAATGGGAGCGTCCAAATACTCGAAACAATGTTCTGACACTAGCGCGGAAATATCACTCGCAATACCCCCGAAGAGACTGTCCTCTTGAAGGATGAGCAATTTTCCTGTTTTCTTTACAGAATCAAAAATAGTTTGGGTATCTAGAGGTGCTAAGGTTCGCAAATCGATAAGGTCTGCATTATAATTCTTGTCATTTAACACTTCCAAGGCCCAGTGCACGCCGGCTCCGTAGGTCACAATGGTTACGTCATCTCCTTCTTGCAGCAGTGCTGCTTTACCGATTGGAATGGTATAATACCCGGTAGGGACCTCTTGCCGGACACTGCGATACAATGCTTTATGTTCAAAATATAGTACAGGGTTGGGATCTTCTATCGCCGTAGTCAAAAGGCCTTTCGCATCGTAAGGAAACGCAGGGTATACCACCTTAAGTCCTGGCGTGTGCGTAAACCAAGCCTCATTGGTCTGGCTGTGGAACGGTCCTGCCCCCACACCTGCCCCACAAGGCATTCGAATCACTACATCGGCGTTTTGGTTCCATCGGTAATGGCTTTTAGCTAGATAATTCACGATAGGATTAAAGCCCGAGGTCACAAAATCTGCAAACTGCATTTCCATAATTGCTTTAAATCCGTTAATGGATAATCCCATAGCGGCAGAAACAATAGCACTTTCACAAATGGGCGTGTTGCGAACCCGATCTTTCCCAAACGCCTCTAAGAAACCTTCGGTAATTTTAAAGACTCCTCCATATTCAGCGATATCCTGTCCCATAACAATCGTGGTTTCATCTCGCTCCATGGCTTGTTTTAGACCTTGAGATATCGCATCTACATACCGTAACTCTTCAGTTACTTTATTTGGAGCAACTTCTTGTAATTCAAAAGGTTTAAACACATCATTTAACTCATTACTTTCAGAGTAGACAATTTCTTCTTCGCCAAAAGCGCGTTCCAAATGTTCATTGATTTCATTTTTGAATTCTGCAGTAAACGTTTTAATCTTTGTTTCAGAAAGAAGGCCTTCATCAAGCAAGTACTGTTCAAAGTTAGTCAACGGGTCACGTTCGGCCCAGGTTTCCATCAAATCATCGGGCACATATTTAGTACCACTAGCCTCTTCGTGCCCGCGCATTCGGAAGGTCTTAAACTCCAGCAATACCGGTCTGGGATTGTTTCGCATATCAGTTACGATGTCCAGCACCTTTGTATAGACTTCAAGAATGTTGTTCCCCTCAATCACATGACTTTCCATGCCATATCCTTTGCCACGATCTGCTAGATTGGTACAACGATATTGCTCACTAGTAGGAGTTGAGAGTCCGTAGCCATTGTTCTCAATACAAAACAATACAGGAAGATCCCAAACTGACGCTACGTTCATTGCTTCGTGAATATCACCCTCACTGGTACCTCCTTCGCCTGTAAACACGGCACAAACTTGATTATTTTTTTTTAGCAGATTTCCTAGCGCAATTCCGTCGGCCACACCAAATTGAGGACCCAGATGTGAAATCATGCCAACAATCTTAAATTCTTGCGTTCCGAAGTGAAAACTACGATCACGCCCTTTGGTAAAGCCGTTTGCCTTGCCTTGCCATTGTGAAAAAAGACGGTACAGGGGAATGTCACGTGTGGTGAAGATACCCAAGTTTCGATGCATCGGGAGTATGTACTCCTCTTCATTCAAAACGGAGGCAATCCCAACTGAAATAGCCTCTTGACCGATGCCGCTGAACCATTTCGAAATTTTTCCTTGCCGTAACAAAATGAGCATTTTTTCCTCAATGAGGCGTGGCTTCAACATACGTTTGTATAGCTGAAGTAAGGTTTGGTCGTCAATATTGTTGCGCGAATAGTTAAAATATGGAGTAGACACGGTCTGTGGTTTCATCAATTGGATTTAGAAGTCTCAAATGTAGAAAATTTCAATGTGTGTACGAATGCGCATGCCGTTTTTTTTGAAATCGAAAAACCACAGTATTTTGGTATCTTTGCAGTACTAAACTGCAGTATCATGAACAATATACCAAGTGTTGATTTGGCTGATTTTTTGAGCGATGACCCCAAACGTAAACAAAAGTTTGTGGATGAAATAGGAAGTGCCTACGAGGAGATCGGTTTTGTATCCCTTAAGAACCACTTTCTTAGCGATGAATTGGTTGATGACCTTTATAAAGAAGTGAAAGCCTTTTTTGCCTTGCCCCTCGAGACAAAACGTACCTATGAAATTGAAGGATTGGGCGGTCAACGGGGTTATGTTTCTT
>JAWWCH010000206.1:0-4461 GCA_033720575.1 Marinirhabdus sp. | reverse complement strand
GTTTACTCGATGCGGCTTCCGAAGCGGCAAAAGGAAAGGCCAAGATTGGTTCCACACTAAAAGGTATTGGTCCGACCTACATGGACAAAACTGGAAGAAATGGAATCCGTGTTGGCGATTTGGAGCTAGAGAACTGGAAAGAGAAATATCGCGCCTTGGCCAACAAGCACGAAGCCATGATTGCATTTTACAATGTAGACGTCCAGTACGACTTAGACGATATGGAAACCGAGTTTTTCGACGCCATCGAACGTTTAAAAGAACTCACCTTTATTGACAGTGAGGCCTATTTGAACGACGCCATGAAAAATGGAAAGACCATTTTAGCCGAAGGCGCGCAAGGCTCTTTGCTCGATATTGATTTCGGAACCTATCCGTTTGTGACTTCATCCAATACTACGGCAGCTGGTGCATGCACCGGTTTGGGAATTGCACCCAACAAAGTAAATGATGTCTACGGCATCTTTAAAGCCTATACCACTCGTGTAGGTTCTGGCCCCTTCCCTACTGAATTGTTTGATAAAGTAGGTGAAAAAATGGCCAAGGTAGGACATGAATTTGGTGCTGTTACTGGTAGACCAAGACGTTGTGGTTGGTTAGATTTGGTAGCCTTGAAATATACCTGCCAAATCAATGGAGTGACCCAATTGATGATGATGAAAGGCGATGTGTTGAGTGGTTTTGCGAAATTGAAAGTGTGTACGGCATACAAATACAAAGGTGAAACCATTTCACATTTACCTTATAATATTGAGCCCGAAAACGTGACGCCCATATATACCGAGTTTGAATGTTGGGATGAAGATTTGACCAAAATGACCGACGCTTCTCAATTTCCGAAAGAATTGAACGCGTACATCGACTTCTTGGAAAAAGAGCTTGAAATACCTATCAAAATTGTTTCTGTAGGGCCAGACCGAACTCAGACCATTCATAGGTAATCCAAGGAAGGTTGCAGTTTCAAATGCAACACTGCTTCAAATATGTCGTTAGTACTATAGCCGTTGTACAATTTATGATTCATTTATATAAATCGTTGTATTTCTTGAAGCCGATTACCTACATACTCCTTACGTTTTTGCTGACCTGCACGGCAGTTTTCGCCCAACCCAATACGCAAAAACAGAAAGTAGATATTAAATCGGGGTACCTTGAGATTAAACCGGAATTGCCCGATGCTGTTATTTACACCAAAGATGAGAACGGGCAAGTATATGTGGTTCACGAAGGTGTAGAAATGTGGTGTGACCAAGCCTATTTATATCCTAAAGATAATTTTGTAAAAGCGTATGGAAGTGTGCGTATGACCCAGGGGGATACCATGACCATGAATAGCACCTATGCTGAATACAATGGCAATACCTCCTTCGCTTTCGCCAGTGGCAATGTGATTTTAAAAGAACCGGCCACTACCCTAACCACAGACACCTTGTACTTTGACCGTGTGAAACAACAGGCGTATTATCGCACGGGCGGAAAGGTAGTGGATACTTCAAGCGTCTTGACCAGTCGCATTGGTCGGTATTTCGCCGAAACCAAGAAATATCAGTTCCTAAGTGATGTCAAAATTGTCAATCCAGAATACACGGTGAATAGCGAACAACTCGATTTCTATTCAGAAAATGGCGGTGCTTATCTCTACGGAGAATCTACCATTGTAAGCGAAACCTCAACGGTGTATTGTGAACGGGGCTATTACGATACACGTGGCGATACGGGCTACTTCGTAAAGAATTCTAGAGTAGATTATAACAACCGGATCTTATACGGAGATAGTATCTATTTTGACCGAAATCGAAACTTTGCTTCAGCCACAAATAATATTAAAGTATTAGATACGCTGAACAAAAGTGTGGTGCGCGGACATTATGCCGAAGTGTTTCGCGATAAAGATTCGGTCTTTATTACCAAACGCGCTGTAGCTGTGACCCTACGGGATCAGGATTCGGTTTATGTTCATGCCGATACGCTTCGTATCACGGGCAAACCCGACAATAGGATACTGAGAGGATATTACAAGGCCCGTATGTTCAAATATGGCGCCCCGGGTGAGCAGCCTACCAGCGGAAAATGTGATTCTATCTATACCTCTGAAAAAACGGGAATCACAAAATTATTGAGAAATCCTGTGTTATGGAGCGGAGAAAACCAGATGACGGGTGATACCATCCATATCTTATCAGATAAGGTAACCGACAAACTAGACACTTTGAAAGTGTTCAACAACGCATTTCTTGTGCAAAAAGACAGTATTGGTTATAATCAGGTTAAAGGTGAACGGCTTATCGGACTCTTCACCAATAATGAACTCGATACGGTTTCCATAAAGAAGAATGCTGAAGTGATGTACTATTCCAGAAATGACGAACAGGAACTGCTGGGAATCAATAATACCGTCTGTAGTTATATCGACTTATATCTGAAAGAGCAGCAAATTACAGGAATCAAATTCTTCAAAAAAGCCAAAGGTAAATTGTACCCAGAATCTGAGCTACCCCCAAATGCTCGAATCCTTAAAGGGTTTATTTGGCGTGGTGATGAACGTTTACAGACGGTAGAAGATTTGTTCAAAGGAAAACCCAAACCGATCTTACCCAAGATTCAAGGTATTCCCCTGCCCGAAGACGAAGGTGAATTTTTTGATGAGGTACCACTCGATCAAATTGAATTGCCAGAGAATTCAAAGTTGAAGCCTGAAGATCTGCAGAATCGTAAAGACGATCCAAAAATGAAAACTCGAGAGAACGAGGATGAAACAGATGGCAACAATGAAACGGATAATTAGCCGTAAATTCTTGGCATAAGCTAAAGTATGAAGAACGATTTTCTCAAATATCAAGCGCAAACCACACCGCATCCCTTGGCACTGGAAGTTTCGCATGCCAAGGGTAGTTATGTCTATGATACTGATGGTAACCGACACCTCGATTTTGTTGCTGGAGTTTCAGCGTGTAGCCTCGGGCATAGCCATCCACGGGTGGTACAGGCCATACAAAACCAAGTTGAAAAATACCAACACGTAATGGTGTATGGCGAATACGTTCAAGCCCCATCGGTTGCGCTTACCAAGCGATTGGCAGCTTTGCTTCCAGCGCCCCTTGAAACCACCTATTTGGTGAACAGCGGTACCGAAGCCATTGATGGCGCCATGAAATTGGCACGTCGCGTTACGGGTCGCTCAGAAATTTTATACGCCCACCATGCGTATCACGGCAACACTTTTGGTGCCTTGAGTGTCATGGGCTTTGAAGAACGAAAAGCGCCATTTGGACCATTAGTGCCCGACTGCAGACCGATTACTTTCAACGGTGAGCATGATATTTCCGAAATTACCAGCAATACAGCTGCAGTACTTTTGGAAACCATTCAAGGTGGTGCAGGCTTTATATTACCTGAAGAAGGCTACTTAAAAAAGGTAAAAGCCCAGTGCGAAGAGGTAGGTGCGTTGTTGATCTTAGACGAAATACAACCAGGGTTCGGGCGAACCGGTAAGTTGTTCGGATTTGAGCATTTTGATGTGGTGCCTGATATTTTGGTGATGGGTAAAGGAATGGGAGGCGGTCTTCCTATCGGTGCCTTCACTGCCTCGCACGATCACATGAAACTATTAAGTGACAACCCCAAGTTAGGTCATATCACTACGTTTGGGGGTAATGCCGTTGTTGCTTCCGCAGCATTGGCTACGCTTGAAGAACTTACCGAAAGTGACCTAATGGCAGAAACACTTCGGAAAGAGAAACTGATACGAAAACACCTAAATCATCCGAGTATTTTGGAGATTCGAGGGAAAGGCTTGATGTTAGCAGCCCTGGTTGAAAATGGCGCCCTAGCCACAGAAGTAATCTTAGGGTGTAAAGCTAAAAATCTGATCCTTTTTTGGCTGCTTTTTGAACCTCGCGCCATCCGTATTACGCCACCACTCACCATTAGCGATGACGAAATTAGAGAAGGATGTGCCATTATTACCGAAGTACTGGATGCAATCCAAAAAAAATAATTATACACTTATCTTTCTGTATATCAATATTTTATATTCTAAAAATTCTGTTAATAAGCCTGTTAACAACAAACACGGCATAACTATTGAAAATGCCATGACATTGCTACCTTTAAAAAAGTAGTAATCGTTAAACCGTAATCTATGCCCTCTAGTCCTAACGAGTATAACAATTTTCCACTATCACGTTTTGAGTCAATGCTTAAAACCAACGATGTCTATTTTTTCGATTCTGAAGAGTTTGAAGAAATCATTCAGCACTATCTTGAAAACGGAAAAGTTGCCCTTGCAAAGAAAGCCACCAAGCTTGGCTTAGAACAGCACCCTACCTCCACCAATCTCAAATTGTTTCGTATTGAAATGTTCATTTTTGAGAATGAATTGGATACGGCTGAAGCACTTTTAGACGAACTGTACCTTTTGGAACAAAGCAATGAGGAGATCTATATCCAAAAAGCCAATAT
>JAWWCH010000205.1:0-4510 GCA_033720575.1 Marinirhabdus sp. | reverse complement strand
GGAATTCCAGCGCAGAAACAGTTGTTTATCTTAGATGCATGCCAGAGTGCAGGCGCTCTTAATACGGTTGCCTTGCGTGGTGCTGCAGAAGAAAAAGCCATCGCTCAATTAGCGCGCAGTACAGGCACCCATTGGCTAACTGCATCGGGAAGTGAGCAGTTTGCTACTGAATTTGACGAATTGGGCCACGGGGTTTTCACCTATGCGCTTTTGGAAGCGCTTTCGGGCAAGGCAGATAGTGGGGACAATCGCATTACGGTGAATGAAATAAAGGCATACATAGAAAGTCGCGTTCCCGAAATTTCACAACAATATAAAGGGAGTCCCCAATATCCATCCAGCTTTGGCTTTGGCCAAGATTTTCCAGTGAGTATCAAAAAATAAAAAGATGATGAAACACCTTCAGAACATGATCGTATTAGGCCTAGCATTAGTGGTGTTGGCCTGTAATTCCTATGGAGAAAAAGTGGAGTATAATGGAACCGAAGTATATTATTCCGAAGACGTCTCTAAAGCCATCGCCGATGAGGTAGGTGCTTATCTGGTTGAAATGGAATTTGCCGATGGCAGTACCAAATCGGTTCAGATTACCAAAGATTCACTTTACAATTTCAGAATGGTTACCCAAGAGAAATATCACAATGATACGTCGATGGATATTAACTTTCAGGCCTTAGGGATGTTATTGTCTCAAGAGGTATTTGATGGCGAACCCATTACATTTGTGATCTGCGACAATACATTTCAAGAAGCCCGTTCCATTCAGATCAATGGATCAAAATTGAAATCGTAAACCATCTATGCCTTGAGAGGTTTTCGTATCTTTCTGAAAACTTCTCGCTATGCGTAAAATTGTCTTAGGAATCGTTATCGGTCTCGTGATTGTGTCACTCTTGCGGTATTGTGAACACCAAAAAGATGAAAAACAGCAATTGGTTGAATCCAGCTTGCTCATAGAGAAGCAGCTCAAAAATGTGGGCAAACTGATTGTTACCGAAGGAAATTACGCCCAAGTGTTTACCTATAAAGACACTGAAAAATTATTGGGGTTCATTGACGCCAAAAAAAAGGCGCTCGTAGTGGTGAATGCTGAAGCGACCATATCGTATGATTTAAGCGGAATTGTTTCTGAAATTGATGCCGAAACGCAAACCGTCACCATTACCAAAATTCCTGAACCGGAGTTGAAAATCAATCCGAATATCGAGTTTTACGACGTTACCCAAGATTATCTAAATCAGTTTGAAGCCACAGATTACAATACCATCAAGCGGCGTATCACCAAATCGCTTCGCAAGAAAATCATGGCCAGTGAGCTGGTGACGAACGCTCAAAATCGATTGATTTCTGAGTTGCAGAAAATATATATTTTAACCAGTACCATGGGGTGGACGCTACGGTATGAAGAAAGTGCCATAGAGTCTTCAGAACAGTTAGAGTCTTTAGCGTTGTAGTTTTTGTTGCAGTGATTTTAGACCACCACCATTCATGGCTTCAACATCATGCTTTTTCAAGACGTTAGCGGCATTGGCGCTGCGCATTCCGCTAGCACAATAGGTTATAACTGGTTTGTCCCACTTTTTGATCTCTGAAATTTTGCTGGAAATCTGCTGCAATGGGATGTGTTTCGCCCCTGCGATGTGACCGCTGTTCCATTCTGCTTCAGAGCGCACATCGAGAATAATTGCACCTCTATCTTGAAAGTCTTCGATTTGCTTTGATTTGTTTCCGAATAAACTACTAAATAATCCCATGATGAAAGAAAGTGTTTTACTTGTATGTATTGGTTTTCAAAAGGCCTAAACCCGCTTCAATGAGATGAGCAATTTCTGGCCGTTTTTGTTGCAGAGCCAATAAATGGTTGAGAACCTCATCAGCAGCGGTCAATTCGAATAATTCAAGTGGCAATAGCCAATCTGTTGGAAATTCGTTCAATAAAGATCGGAAAATTTCGTCGCATTGGTCTTTTTGTGCTGCAGAAATTTGTTCTGAATCAGATCTATGAAATTCAGATTTAAGCATGCGCACCCTACCGTATAGCGAATTCAATAGATGTTCATCTTCATGTATTGCCGCTTTTTCGCCGAGTTGGCTCAATTGATGTTGGTCTAGGCTAAAACTCAGGTCGTCTGCAGCGCCAGCAAACGCCGAAACGATTTCTTTTCCTACGGCCATATCAAAATCACCGTCTTCGGGTGAAAATAGCACTTCGTTTTTGTAGGTGACCAAACAATCGGTAAATTGAATGAGCATCAGTTCTCCTTTCAAGTTTCGCATCCCTGTTACGTTCATGCCTTTCACATGAATACCACTGTCAAATTCGAATTCAATGGGCTTTCCATCGTAAAAATTATAGGCCGCCAAATCTCGGGGGCCCATATTTTCAATCGCCAAATTGATGCCTTTTAGTTTGCCTAAGGGCGATCTAAAGCCGCTTTGATGTCTACTCACTCCGTGACCGATCACCTCAGTTTCGCGATACGCCAACGCGGTTTCACCTTCCGTTTCAAAATACACCACTTCATTGTCTTCATTTCGAATCATTCGCGTAAATACTCCTGAAATCTGGAGGCCTGTTGAAATCTCGATTGTGCCTAGCTGTTTGCTTTCAATAAGCTTGTTGAGACCGCGCCAACCTCCTTTGCGAACGGCCATGGTATTGGCAAACTCTTCAAGTACTTCTTGAAGGTATGCAAAATCAGGAGTTACATATAATTGAGGTTGTGGTTTGGTGATGTCAAAGTCCTGATAGGCCGCATCTATGGAATAAGGTAGCTTTTTAACCTCATCTTTCATGCACCACTCACTCTCACCAATAGAGGATAGAAGTCCGGCACCATAAATTTTTGGCTGTTCCAAACTACCAACCAGACCATATTCTACGGTCCACCAATGTAAATTTCGTATCAACGCGATTTCTGAGGGTGGAACCTCTTTCTGCTGTAACGCTGTGACCAAGGCTTCGGCGTCCTCAATTTTTTCAAGCGGAATACCCTCGGCTTCCTTTAAGATAGATAAAGTGCGGACAGCTTCATAGAGTTCCATGTCATGGGCACTCGAGATGGCCTTCGCTCCAATTTCGCCAAAGCGGCGTAAGTATTCAGCGTAATCGGGACTCGCAATTATAGGCGCGTGTCCCGCACCCTCGTGAATGATATCTGGAGCGGGTGTGTATTCTATGTTTTCCAACTGACGAATATCACTGGCGATCACTAAAACCTTATAGGCCTGAAATTCCATAAAAGCATTGGGCGGTATAAATCCGTCAACTGCAACGGCAGCCCAACCTATTTCTTTTAGAATCCGGTTCATTCCATACATCGACGGAATGTCGTCAATGGAAATCCCCGTTTTTTGTAGGCCTGATACGTAGCTCTCATGGGCTACCCTGCTGAGATAGTCTACGTTTTTTCGCATCACGTAGCGCCACACCGCCTGATTGATCGGAGTGTAGTCCTCATAGTTTTGAGGTTTGATATACTGCTTTAAATGCGGGGGCAGACGATCAAGTAGCGGATTGGTTTCAATGCGTTCTTCTAACATACTTCAAAAGTAGGAAGTATTGTCAATAACTTACAAGAAAGCGCATCAAATACTATGGATTCTGTCCTTTTTTTTATCTTCGTTCGAATGAAACCCACCCGCAAAGAAGAAATCATTCAGGTTGCAGCCTCCTTGTTCAAGGAAAAAGGGTACAGTGCGGTTTCAATGCGGGATATTGCACAAGCTATGGACATCAAAGCAGCGAGCTTGTACAATCACATTGCTGGAAAACAAGAAATACTGTCTACCTTGATTTTAGAGGTGGCGTATGAGTTTACAGCCGCCATGAATAACGTAGCTACTGAGTCGCTTACACCGTTAGAGAAGCTTGAGAACATTATCAACTTCCACATCGATATTACCATAAATTATGCTGAGAACATTGCCGCGTTAAATAACGATTGGATGCACTTGGAAGGCGATGATCGACAAAGGGTTGTTAGAATGCGGGAAGCGTATGAAGACAACTTCAGAAAAATAATTAAAGAAGGAATTGAAAAAGGCGATTTCAACGCCAAGCATCCTGAGGTTATTTTATTCTCCATTTTATCCACACTTCGCACCTTGTACCTTTGGAACGAAAAGCGAGGTAAACTCGATGTCAATATTCTTAAAAAAGACATGGTGAATACCTTGATACACGGCATTGTATAAGGGATTTAGTTGAAAATTCAAGCGATTTGCAAATCTAACTAACAATCGTTAGTTTTGTGGTATCATTTTTGCAATTTATAGCGTGTGGCAACCTTTCATAGTTTAGCGGTAAAAGATATTTACAAAGAGACAGACGATTGCTCTGTCATTACGTTCGATGTTCCTGCGGAATTAGCGACGCAGTTTAATTTCAGACAAGGGCAACATTTAACACTCAAGGCCGATATTGACGGAGAAGACGTACGTCGTTCGTATAGTTTGTGCTCCGGACCCACCGACGGGGAATGGAAAGTAGCAGTGAAACAAATCTTGG
>JAWWCH010000204.1:0-4537 GCA_033720575.1 Marinirhabdus sp. | reverse complement strand
TTATCCGCGTTATTCGGCAACCGGGGTTTTGCGAAGCAAGGAACTTGAAGCGGTGTTGGAAGAAGTGCGAATCGCCTTCAAGAACAATCCCAATTTAAGTGTAGAGGTGATTGGACATACCGATAACGTGGGCAATGCAGAAGACAATTACCAACTCGCCCTAAATTTGGCGCAACAGGTGCGTTGGTATTTGGTAGCCAAGGGACCCTTTAGCAAACATCGCATCAAAGCATCGTCTAAAGGAGAAAGTGAAGCGATAGCAAGCAACCAGACCGAAAGAGGACGTGCCTTGAACCAACGTATGGAAATTAAGTTTACAGAATAATCTATGGAAGCACTGGCTGACTATATAAATTACCTTCCCAACCTCTGGGGCATATTTGCGCTAATGTTGAGTTCATTTTTGATCGGTTATTTTGTTGCCTCAGCACAGCAGCGAAATAAATTTAGATCTATCATTGAGCGCCTGAAGCGTGAAGTGAACGCTTTGAAAGTTTCCCCGAAGAAAAATACGAACGATATAGAAACCATATTCACAGAAATTGAGCCTAAGATCATTGAAGTTGTGAAGCAGCAACAGCAAAAATATAATGATGATGAGCTAGAGGAAAGCAGAGCAAATTCACCCTCATTCGCTGAAAAAAATAGAGCACGTTATCTAAAAGAAATGGCGCAGGCCGAAAAAGAGGATGAGGAAGTACGTGAATTAGATTTTGATAGTTTCGGATACGCCGATGAAAGCGATAAAGAAGACCTCACCCAAATAAATGGTATTGGTCCGTATATTGAACAAAAATTGAACGATATCGGTATTTATAATTACGAACAAATCAGTAAACTCTCTAAAACTGATGTAGAGATCATTACAGAAATGATCGATTTCTTCCCCGATCGCATAGATCGTGACAACTGGGTTGGCCAAGCAAGGGCCTTGAACTTTAAAGTATAAATTATATGCAGTTAGCTACGCTAGATTGGGTTTTAATTGGTGGTTTTTTTGCTATTTTTCTTCTGATTGGAATTCTGGTTGCAAAACGTTCTGGAAAGGATACGAAAGAATTTTTTCTTTCCGGTAGAAACATGCCTTGGTGGCTTTTGGGAATTTCAATGGTGGCTACCACCTTCTCTGCCGATACCCCTAACCTAGTCACCGATATTGTTCGCCAAAATGGGGTCTCTGGAAATTGGGTGTGGTGGACGTTCTTAATCACCGGTATGCTCACCGTGTTTGTATACGCCAAGTTATGGCGCCGAAGCCAGGTTTTAACCGACCTCCAATTCTATGAAATGCGATATAGCGGCAAGGAAGCTGCATTTTTAAGAGGATTTAGAGCCTTATACCTCGGGGTGTTCTTTAATGTCATGATCATGGCCTCGGTCTGTCTCGCAGCGATCAAAATCGGTGGCATACTCTTCAATCTAGAAGATTGGGAATGCGTTTTATACGCATCACTTATTACGGTTGCGTATAGTTCATTTGGCGGACTTCGAGGAGTCATCTTTACTGATTTCCTACAATTTATTGTTGCTATGGTCGGCTCGGTTTGGGCGGCCTATTACATTGTCAACATGCCTGAAATTGGTGGGTTGGATGCATTATTGGCATATGAGAACGTGTCTGATAAACTCAATTTTTTACCAGACTTCAATGACACCAATTCGCTACTGGTGTTGCTCATTATCCCCATCGCGGTTCAATGGTGGAGTGTCTGGTATCCCGGTGCAGAACCTGGAGGAGGTGGTTATATCGCCCAGCGAATGCTATCTGCCAAAGACGAGAAAAACGCCATAGGGGCAACCCTACTGTTCAACGTGGCGCATTATGCCTTACGACCTTGGCCATGGATATTGATTGCATTGGCATCTTTAGTACTTTATCCTACCGTTGCCGACATTGGAAATGAATTCCCTAATGCGGTTCTCGGTCATGATCTTGGATATCCAGCCATGTTGACCAATCTGCCCGCGGGATTACTCGGATTGGTAGTTGCTTCTTTGATCGCAGCTTTTATGAGTACCATCTCGACGCATTTGAATTGGGGCTCCTCTTATATTTCAATCGATTTCTATAAGCGGTTCATCAAACCAGAGGCCTCTGAAAAAGAGTTGGTTGGTCTCGGGAGAATTTCCACAGTCTTGCTTATGGCTATAGCCGCTCTATTAGCTTTGGCGTTAAGCAGCGCTTTAAGCACCTTTGCCATATTATTACAAATTGGTGCGGGTACAGGTCTAATTTTTATCTTGCGTTGGTTCTGGTGGCGCGTAAATGCGTATAGCGAAATCACCGGGATGATCGTTTCGTTTATCATGGCTCTATTCTTTGAATTTGTAGAATTGGGGCTTGAAGATTATGAGAAATTAGTGTTGGGCGTGGCGATAACCACCGTTGCTTGGATTTCAGTCACCTTACTCACACGACCCACGAACACAAAAACATTAGCGGAATTTTACAATACGGTGACACCTTATGGAAACGGATGGAAACCGTTTAAAAAGATAGCGAAACAACAAAACATTGAGATTAAGAGAACCAACGATGTGTTTACGATCGAATTGGCTTCTATGCTGCTCGGTATCGTATTTGTCTATACTGCCTTGTTTGCAACGGGCTATATCATCTACGGAAATATACTGGGAGCGACCATTCTAATAGCCATTGCCATCATTTCGGCCTATACTATTTTTAAATTGTGGCGAAAAAAGAAGACAAAACCTACTACTTGATATACCATTTAACATGAAAAAGATTATCCATACCATTGATGCCCCAGCGCCTATCGGCCCTTACAACCAAGCGGTGATGCTTGGGAATATGTTGTACACCTCCGGACAAATTGCCATTGACCCTAAAACAGGTGAATTGGCGACAGACGACATAGCTACGGAAACCAAAATGGTTATGGAAAATATGAAAGCCGTTCTCAAAGCTGCTGAAATGAATTTTGAAAACGTGATCAAAACTTCAATTTTCATAAGTGATATGGAAAATTTTAAGGCGATCAACGAAGTGTATGCCACTTATTTTGATGAAGAAACGGCACCGGCTAGAGAAACTGTAGAAGTTGCAAATCTTCCAAAGTATGTGAATGTGGAAATTTCTATGATTGCTTCTAAGGACGCCTAGTTCTCCTCTTCCCTATTCCCATCTTCGTTGAACTCAACAGGGATAGAATTATCATCAGGAACCACTGGGATTTCATCTTCGGGCTGCAGCGTCACTTTCTTATTGAAGAGCTTCTGCATCAGTTCAGAAAAGGTATCAAAATCTACTGAATAGGTAATTCCAGCACCCTGTTCAAAAATTTGGGCTTCCCCAATAAATTGAATATCGGCCTGACGGTTAAAGAAATTAATACGTAAACTTCCGTCCTCATTCACCAACCATTGCACCTGTATATCTCCAGCCACGGTACTTTCATTGGCACCCCCAACGGGAACTCCCACTTTTCCGTTTACCAGAATCCGTTCTGTAATATCTGCTGAAAAAACCACCCCAATTTGATCTGCCGTTTGTTGTGTCGGCCCTGTATATCCGGGCGAATAATCTAGGGCTACTTTAAATTTATTATCCTGATCTGTAAACAACTCATTTACTAACCCTGAAACGCGGTTCGCTAGCGTTCCGGTGAAAGCTCCGGCCCCACCGAAATTGTCGTCTACAAAGGCGTCTGATGCCACTAAGAACAAAGCTTGCTGTTCTCGTTGCTCTCTATTCTGAAGTTTGTATTCTAACTCGCTTCGCACGATAGAACTCGTTCTCGGAAATTCGATACGAAAATCGATTTCGGGTTGAATCAATTCGCCTTTCAGATCAACCAATACGTTTACTGGGATTTTTCGGTTTATGGCCGGGTTATCTAACAGTACAGAAGGATTCGCTTCGGTTTCATATTTGGCAGTAAGATCAATTCTACCACGCTCCGGATTTCCTTCCCACACAATAAATCCACCGGGAACAATTCCAATTTCACGTTGAATCAGACCGCCGTAGCGAAAATCGAACACCCCTTCTATCACCGAATATTCACCCCACATCTTAAATTTACCCAAGGTGTTGATGCGTATCAAAAGTGTTCCTACCCCACGCCCTGTAAGACGTGAGTTGTTTTCTTGGTCTACCACGACCTCTACCTCCGCATCGTCGGTGATATCCAAATCAAAATTTAAACTCAACCCTTTGATTTCCTTTTCTTCAACGACTTCTCCTTTTTCGATGGCCTCCTTTTCAGCAGGCGATAAAAATGTTATAAAAGTATCTTCGCCTAAACTTTGCGTATCACTAATGGGTATTTTAAATGAGGTGTTGGGCTCGGTTGTGGCGGCTACATCAATCGTAAGCTCATCTATGGGACCCGTGATATCCGTGGTTCCACTAATGAAAGCCGTTCCATAATACAGGGCATCTTCTGTTTTTGGAGTATCTAGCGCCAAAATATTGTCTGAATCGATGTTCAGGTCTAATTCCCAATTGCCAAAATTTTCATGCGATGCAAATCCGCTGAGCGTTCCTGTCGTGCTGTATTTGGTATCGGTGATC
>JAWWCH010000203.1:0-4545 GCA_033720575.1 Marinirhabdus sp. | reverse complement strand
TATAATGGTATTTTGTACAAGCAACGAAGTAGCACTTGTAAGGCCAGGACCACTAATGGAAAAAGCCCGGGCACCTCTTAATGTTACATTCTTAATACTTCCTCCCGTACTTCCTTGAAATATGGTCCCTCCTGAAAAACTTAGTACATCTTCATTCGCATCCAAGCCGGCAACATATGCATTGTTTAGATTGATTGGATTCGTTAAATTAATCGTACCATTGATCTCATAATAGGTGTTTTCTTCAAGTGTGATCACGCCACCCGAAGGAGCGGGAAAATCTGTAACGTCCTTCACTAGAATATAGTTATCACGCTTCTCTGTAGCCCCCAATAAAGGAACCCATGCACTGGTTGAACCATTATAATAGTAAAAGGTAGTTTCATCCGTATCATACACCAATAAACCATCTGCGGGATTGGATATATTCGTCCGCTCCAACGAAGTCATTCTCGGCGAGAGTAGACCTTTGTTTGTACTGCGTATGTCTAAGGCTGAAGATGGATCTGGAGTGGTAGTACCAATTCCTACCTGAGCACTTGTAGTTCCAAGGCCCAGAACGAGGCAGTAAGCTGCCGCAAAATATTTAAAAAACATAACATTTGGGGATTGTGAGGATTTTCTATTCTAACTTGTCGGAATAATATACAAATTATTCTGCACAAAAGTAGCTTATTTCCTACGAAAAACAGTATCTTAACCTGATTATTTATTTTCTCCTTGATTCTCAGGAAAGTACTGGAAAGGCTAATACGAAACTAGACGTATTCTTTCACCAATCCAATTAATGTGTTTGCATCTTGCTCCCCACTTTGACGCCATTTCATCTCGCCATTTTTGTAGATCATTAATGTAGGTAGCCCCTTCACACGAAGCGCTTCAGCAAGTTCGCTGTTTTTATCAACATCGATTTTAATGACGCGTGCCTTGTCTCCTAAGGCGGCAGCCACATCCCGAAGTACGGCGTGCATTCCTTTGCACGCTTCATCCCATTCTGCGTAGAAATCTAGGAGTACGGGGACTTGGGTCTCAATTAATTCTCCAAATTTGGACATAGCGTTCAACTATTAGTTCTACAAATATAACATTTATGCCCGAATACCATACACTACGCTGATTTTGGCTTCTTTTTCAGTGTAATGACCGTAACTTCTGGCCAGATGCCGACGCGACCCGGATACCCAAGGTACCCAAATCCGCGATTAACATTGATGTAGCGCCCAAATTCTTCGTAAATACCAGCCCAATTTTCATACCTATATTTTACGGGGCTCCACTTGAACCAGCCTGGGATTTCTATTCCGAATTGCATGCCGTGTGTATGGCCGCTAAGGGTAAGATGAATGTTTTTATCGTTTTGCTTCACCTGTTCTTGTCAATGAGAAGGATCATGGCTCATCAGGATTTTAAAATCTGCAGCCGAGAGGCCTTCGCAGGCCTTGTCGAGATCTCCGGCTTTCTTAAAACCTCCAGCTCCCCAATTCTCAACACCAATAAGCTTAACCGATTGACCATTACGCTCCAAGTTCACATGTTCGTTCAATAACAACTTCCACCCCATCTCCCGCTGTAATTCTTTTAAGGTGTTTAAATTTTGTTGCTGTTCGCTTTGCGAGTCCCAATTTACATAATCGCCGTAATCGTGGTTCCCCAAGACAGAATACACACCATCCCTTGCGTTTAAGCTTCCAAAGAGCTCTTTCCATGGCAGCATTTCATCTGCGATATTATTCACCAAGTCTCCTGTAAACAAGATCACATCACTTTGCTGCGCATTGATCAGATCAACGCCATAGGCAATTTTATCCCGATTGTCGAAACTCCCACTATGTACATCACTAATTTGCGTCAAGGTATAGCCATGGAAGGCTTCAGGTAGATCTTCAAACTCGAGCGCATATTTTAGTACTTTATAGTTGTACTTCCCTCTGTACATACCGTACAAAAGTGATGCGAACGGAATCGCAGCCACTCCCAATGCCATGGCACTTATAAATTTTCTTCGAGACGGCATATAAAAACCCGTCTCATTGCCCCCTACCTTGGCAAACAACCCTACAAATAAACGAACGATATCTTCCCCGAATAAGATGATGATGAGCAACAGTTTAGGCACAAATACCGCCAGAAAAAATCCGAAGGTGTACATTCGCGCAGCATTCATGGTCCGTGACGAACCCGCGAAAGACAATTGATAAATAACCAGACCTAATATCGCAACTGAAATCAGCAACCACAACCCATGAATAATCCGATTGTTGGTGATGGTTTTTAACGCTTGAAACGAATACACATCGATGGCAATATAAATAGCAATAAAAATAATCCAGCGCATAGACAGCTAATTGATAATTATAGAGTTGGAGCGCTAAAGTACCTCCCCTTTAGCGACTGCAAAAATCATTCACGTTATTTTAACGGTTTTCGTATCTTTTCCAACACAAACCGAACTAATGAAAACTCTTTTTTCGATACTGTGCTGCAGTATACTTCTCATAAGTTGCCAGAAAAGTGCAAATGTTACTTCTGCAGTGAAAGAAAGAGAACTTACCACTTTTGTGAATACCTTTATTGGTACTGGTGGCCATGGCCACACTTATCCTGGTGCAACCCTACCCTTTGGAATGGTGCAGTTAAGTCCTGACACCCGCCTAGATGGCTGGGATGGTTGTAGCGGGTACCATTATAGCGATGATTATATCTACGGATTTAGCCATACGCATCTCAGCGGAACTGGTGTGAGTGATTATGGTGATATACTGTTAATGCCCACAAACAAACTAGAGTTCAACAATGGCGCAAATGACGAGGCAGGTTATGGTTCTCATTTTACGCACGAAAAAGAGAAAGCCAGCCCCGGATTTTACAGTGTCCATTTAGAAGATACCAAAATTGATGTTTCACTCACAGTGACGCAAAGAGCCGGATTTCATAAATATGAGTTTCCCACTGCAGAAAACCAATGGCTTATTTTGGACCTAACCCATCGGGATAAATTATTGGATTCGCGTATCATAACAGAGCCTGCCAAACACATTAGGGGATACCGCCATTCTAAAGCTTGGGCAGAAGACCAGCGCCTTTGGTACGATATCGAATTTTCACACGCGTATGAACCTGCTAACATTGAGGTTGACTCAACTGAAGCCCAATTAAAAGCAGCAATAAAATTTATTAATCCGAATAATGAACCTGTGTACGTAAAAGTTGGTATATCGGCAGTCGATGCTGAAGGCGCCAAAAAAAATCGCGTAGCAGAACTCGGAAAAAAGACTTTTGAACAGGTAAAGGAGGCAGCTAACGAACTTTGGGAAAAACAACTAGAAAAAATTGTGGTTGAAACCGACAATATTGATTACAAAACCAATTTTTATTCGGCCTTATACCACACTATGATCGCTCCAAATTTGTATCAGGATGTAGATGGTCGCTATCGTGGTATGGACCTTGAAATACATCAGACCGCTGAATTTGATTATTATACGGTGTTTTCGTTGTGGGATACCTATAGAGCTGCACATCCCTTATATACTTTGATCGAGCAGGAACGGACGACAGATTTTATTCAGACCTTATTAGCCAAATACCAAGAGGGGGGGATTTTACCCATTTGGGATTTGAGCGCAAATTATACCGGATGTATGATTGGATATCATGGTGTGCCGGTAATAGCAGATGCGTATCTAAAAGGCATCGGAGGTTTTGATGCTGAAATGGCCTTAGAAGCCATGAAGCATAGTGCCACCCGAAGTCATCTCGGGCTTGCATCCTATCAAACCATGGGGTTTATTCCGGTGGAAGAAGAAAGCGAAAGTGTTTCCAAAACATTGGAATATGCCTATGACGATTGGACCATTGCCCAAATGGCCAAAAAGATGGGGCGTATGACCGACTACGAGACCTACACCAAAAGAGCACAGTATTATAAAAATCTCTACAATCCAAAAACCAATTTTTTCCAAGGTCGCTTTAACAACACTTGGTTTGGTCCTTTTGATCCGTTTGAGGTGAATTTTAATTATACTGAAGCCAATGCTTGGCAATACAGTCTGTACGCGCCCCAAGACATTTCGGGGCATATGGCACTGATGGGCGGAAAACAAGCTTTTGAGAACCATCTGGACACCTTATTTACCGCTACTTCAAAAACTTCTGGTCGAAACCAAGCTGATATCACCGGACTTATAGGTCAATATGCCCATGGCAATGAGCCCAGTCACCACATGGCCTACTTGTACAATTTTGTCAATTCCCCACAGCGTACCCAAGAGTTGATACATCAAATCGTTACTGAGTTATATTCGAATAGCCCTGATGGCATTTCTGGCAATGAAGATTGCGGGCAGATGAGCGCTTGGTATATTTTTAGCACCTTAGGCTTTTATCCTGTGACGCCCGGAAGCAACCAATATATCATCGGTACACCACTATTTCCCAAAGCTACCATCCACCTGGAAAATCGAAAGGAATTTACCATTGATGCCCCCGATGTATCTGATACCCACATCTATATTGCCTCGGCTCAGCTAAACGGCAAGCCTTTAG
>JAWWCH010000202.1:0-4585 GCA_033720575.1 Marinirhabdus sp. | reverse complement strand
GCAATATTTTACTCAACCAAACGGTAATCGACAATATGGAGGATAATTTTAACAACACACCAGGTACGTTGGCCGACAAGCTCATGGCTGCCTTGCAAGGTGCTAACTTTCCAGGAGCTGATGCCAGATGCCTGGCAGATGGCACTTCTTCCACCACTGCCTATCTAGTGGTGTACAAGGAAGACGATGAAATGAACGACCCCTATTTGCGATTAAATGTAGGCGAACAAGCTGCCGGTATTGAACCCATTGATATTTTGCAAGATTTGTACGATGCATTCTTATCTGTGGAAGAAAATAAATTACTCAATAAGATTGAGGCCTTCCCAAATCCAGTGCACAACTCTTTACAGCTACAAATGGATACTTCTTTACGTTGGAATTCCATTGCTTTAATTGACGTTCTCGGAAAGCAGGTGCAGTATTTGGAAAACCTTTCAAATGAAAACCAAGCAACCATAGATGTTTCCGATCTTAAAAGCGGTGTATATTTTGCTAGAGTGCAGACAGATGAAGGCTTGGCTACGATTCGCATCATAAAAGAATAATTGCGTTAAACACCTCTACAAGCCTACGATAAACCAAAGTTTCTCGTAGGCTTTTTAATTTTAATCGAAGCTATTAACAGTTATTTACATGCGGCACGTTGTTTAGTTTTTTATCTTCACCCTATAAAACAACCGTAAGTAAAATGACCGCTTCAGAAAAAGTTACACAATACATTAAGAAACATCCCAAATGGACTTCCCAACTAAATGATATTCGTGAAGTGCTGAACAATTCTGCCTTAACCGAAGCTGTGAAATGGGGCGCACCCTCGTATCTCTTAGACAAAAAAATTGTCATCGGCATGGCCGCTTTCAAAAATCATATGGGCCTCTGGTTCCATCAAGGCGTATTTTTGAAAGATGATCACAACATGTTATTGAATGCCCAAGAAGATAAGACCAAAGCCTTACGTCAATGGCGCTTTGAAGAGGGTGATACAGTTAACAAAGACTTGGTGCGAACGTATGTAGAAGAAGCCATAGCCAATTGTAAAGCAGGAAAAGAAATAAAGCCAAGCCGAACCAAGAAAGTACCGCCAGCACCCAAATTGCTTGCGAATCAATTTGAAGCACAACCCAAACTCAAAACGTCTTTTGATGCCTTGACGCCAGGCAAGCAGCGGGAATATGTGGAATATATTGTATCAGCAAAAAGAGAGGCGACAAAAGAGAGTCGTTTAGAGAAAATCATTCCGATGATTTTGCGTGGTGAAGGACTTAACGATAAGTACAAAAACTGTTAATTGAAAAAGCCATTCTTTAAGCAATATACGCGGCGTCAGCTTCTCTTTTACCTTAAAAGAGCACTGTACATCCTATTGTCATGGGTACTCATCTCCAACATCTTGTTTTTTTATGAATTTCTTACGCTGTACAGTAATGGCATTTTAGATTCAGATTATGATTTCCAACAGGCCTTTAGAGCCAACCTCATCGTTGCGGTCTCTGCAGGGATCATTGGGGGTACGCTTACCGTGAATTTAATGGACCGCTGGCTTCGGCACAACGCCTTTTGGAAAGCATTGGTATATATTACCATTACCTACATATTTGCGGCCTTAGTGGTGAGCACGTTTGGCGCGCTATATTACTACAGTGAAGAATTGGGTCTACCTTTTTACAATAACCAAGTGCTTGAAGCATTTAAGGCATTTTTTGGTACATGGCTCTTTCTAAAGAATTTTGTGGTGTGGTTGTTCATTGTAATCGGTACGCTCATTGTCTTGATGGTGAACGAGAAATACGGTCCCGGTGTGTTTCCAGACTATCTTTTGGGGCGGTATTTTAGACCGAAACACGAACGGCGAATCTTCATGTTTGCAGATATCAAAAATGCCACAGGTATTGCTGAAAATCTGGGCGAAGAGAAATATTTCAACTTTCTGAAAGATTTTTTTCGAGACATCGCTCCTGCCATCGTCCAAACGCGAGGTGAGGTCTATCAATATGTGGGCGATGAAATCGTGATATCATGGAAAATGAGGCACGGAATTAAGAGTGGAAATACGGTTCGGTGTTTTTATAACATGAAGCGCATGTTGAAATTTCGCAAAAAACGATATATGCAGCGCTATGGTTTTTTCCCAGACTTTAAGGTGGGCATCCATTGTGGAAGTGTCATGGTGGGCGAAATTGGCCAAATTAAAAGGGAAATTGCTTTTTCGGGCGACGTGCTCAATACCACTTCACGGATACAAGAACAATGCAAAATTTACGATGTCGACATTCTGGCTTCAGAAACCTTCGCTGACCTGGCCCTTATTTTACCCAAAGGAATTGCAAAAAAAGACCTTGGTGATGAAACCTTACGCGGTAAAAAAGAAGAGACAGGCATTGTGACCTATGTGAAAGAATAGCCTCGGTATTATTTTTGATACCACTCAAGTTACTTGAAGCGTTGTCATGTTCCATGATTTCGTCTCAACTATAAAATCCATTGTAAATTATTCATCTTCTAATATCTTTCCTATGAAAACTGATGCATACACCAAAGTAGTATTAACCGTTATTGCAGCTTGTTTAACGATAAACCTTTTTACAACCATTGACGTAATGCCAAAGGCGTACGCTTCTGATAGTCACACCGTAGAAGACCTTCCGAAGCATTACAAATTAGTGCCTCTTTCTGAAAACAATACGCTCGATGTTCGGATTGTAGATATCAATACCTACGACGAACTAAACGTGAACCTGAAAAGTATTGATAGCTACGATGAAATGAAGGTGAATATTAAGAGCATCGATACCTCGGATGAACTAGATGTAAATATCGATGAAGTAGGTGGCTATTTTGTATCGTCTGGCGGACCTATAAAAGTAGCTATCGATTAACGGTTTTTAAAGGGTCGAATGATCAAGCGGGCGGCGCGATCGTAATTGATGTAATTGTACGTCCAATTAAAGAAGGTCACAACTCGATTACGGAAACCCACCAAGAACCACAGGTGGATGAACATCCAAATGAACCAGGCGAATGCGCCTCCAAAATGGAATTTTCCCATATCTACCACAGCTTTATTTCTGCCAATGGTGGCCATGGTGCCTTTGTCGAAGTATCTGAATGGTTCCATGGGCTTACCCTTCAGCATACGCTTTAGATTTTTTCCCAGGTGTTTGCCTTGCTGTATGGCAGGTTGTGCCACTTGCGGATGGCCTTTCGGAAAGTCTTCCGTCTCCATATAGGCAATATCACCTAACGCGTAAATAGCATCGAAACCTTCTATTTTATTGAAGGTGTTTACCACATAGCGATTGTATTTTTCGAGCAACGCTGTACCATCTATGCCGCCAATGGGGTTACCGGTGACACCCGCCGCCCAGATAAAGGTTTTAGTCTTAAAAACTGTACCTTCAGATGTGGTCACCGTTTCACCATCATAGCTCTTCACCATGGTATTCAAATGAATACAAACACCCAAGTTTTCGAGATACTGTTGGGCTTTTTTGGAAGCATGGTCACTCATGGGCGCCAACAATTCGTCCCCGCCTTCCAGCAGGTGGACTTCCATATCTTCTTCTTCCAAACCGGGGTAGTCATTTTCCAAAATCCCTTTTCTAAATTCAGCCAAAGCTCCGGCAAGCTCAACTCCCGTTGGTCCTCCCCCAGCGACTACAAAATTCAACAGTTGCTTCCGTTCTTCTTCGCTTTCAGTAAGATCAGCCTCTTCGATATTCTGCAACATCAGACTTCTAATATCGAGGGCTTGGGGAACGCTTTTCATAGGCATACTCTTTTCCTCAATTTGTTTATTACCAAAAAAATTGGTTCGGGTACCGGTGGCAATTACCAAGTAATCATAACTCAAGTTACCGATAGTGGTTTCGATTTCGTTTTGATCTGGCTTCACAGAAATCACATCGGCCATACGAAAATGGAAATCGTCGTGTTTTCTGAACACTTTCCGCAAGGGATACGCAATGGAATCGGGCTCTAGACCCGCTGTTGAAACTTGATATAATAAGGGTTGAAAGGTGTGGTAATTGTGCCGATCGAATAAAACCAATTGTGCATCAGAGGTACGTAATTCCTGCAAGAGTGAAATGCCCGCAAATCCTCCTCCAACCACCACAATTCGTGGCTTTTCAGTGTGTGGAATGTTCATAAAGTAGATTGTAGTATAAAGATACGATGTCTCTAAAAAAATTCCCTTTAATTTTGTAATTAATGTAACAATCTACCGAAGGATGCCACTAATACAACAACTAGCAAATAACCATTGAACAAAGAGCTCGAACATAGTTTTGTAACCCAGCTGGAGGAGAACCAGAACATTGTACACAAAATCTGTCGTCTGTATACCAACGACCGTGATTCGCACAATGATCTGTTTCAGGAAATTACGATCCAATTGTGGAAGGCGTTCCCCAAGTTTAGGGGGGATTCAAAATTCAGCACTTGGATGTATCGTGTTGCCCTAAATACAGCGATCACCCTCTACAGAAAATCCAAGCGACGTGTGCAAACGCAGGATTTCGAGGGAGTGAGTTTCAAGATCAAGGCAGAAGCGTATGACGATACGGTTGAACAACAGCTCAAG
>JAWWCH010000201.1:0-4598 GCA_033720575.1 Marinirhabdus sp. | reverse complement strand
AGCTGGTTCTTATGCTTAATTGGTTGAAATAAGGGAAAATACGTACAAGATGTGATGGAGTTTTCTTTTATATTTACCCTAAGCCAACTAACCCATGTTCAAATTATTTCGCCGAATTCGGCAACATTTACTTACTGAAAATAAATTCAGCAAATATCTCCTGTATGCCATAGGCGAAATCGTGCTTGTGGTTATTGGGATTCTCATTGCACTTCAAATCAATACATGGAACAATGATCAAATTGACAAAAAGGAAGAAGGGTTAATTTTAAAAAACCTCAGTTTTGAGTTCAATAAGAACAGGAAAGATCTTGCTAAGGTCAAAGGAGACTATAGGAATTTTCTGAATGCCACCAAAAACCTCTTAGACTTGATTGGAGAAGATGCTGAAATAATTCGCGCTCATAATACGGACAGCCTCTTATCTGCAAGTATTGATTATTACGACTACAGACCTACAGAAAATGTGCTTTCTGACTTAATTTCATCGGGTAATCTCAAGCTTATAAAATCAGATTCATTGCGCTTACATCTCTTTCAATGGTCTAGTTTTTTGAACGAAAAAGAAGAAGCTTGGCAAACCTTGGATGATTTTTCCCAAAACCTAATGATGCCATATCTCACTAAAAAAGCATCGCTTAAGAATATAGATACATACGGATTCTTGGGTTGGGACGTGCCCTCGAAGTTAGCGCCTGATACCTCCGCTATATTTCAAGACTTAGAGTTTGAAAATAACTTAGATAATCATGCGTGGAGCCTCACGAACTATATGATGTCGCTTGAAAATCTTGAAATTACCTTGGACAAAATTCTTTCTGAAACCTTTAATGAACAAACCGATGATTAAATTTTTCAGACATATTCGACAACGACTTCTTGAGGAAAATAAATTCAGCAAATATCTCCTGTATGCCGTTGGAGAAATCATTCTTGTCGTCATTGGAATTTTAATTGCGTTACAGATCAATAATTGGAATTCGGATAGGATACAAAAAACAAAGGAGGAGGTTTACCTAACAAATGTAAAACGAGATTTAAACGAGCAATTGGTGTCGATAGAAGCTCAATTGAATTATGAATTACAAACCATTGAGGTAGCAACTCCAATCATTACCTATTATAAAGAGTACCAAGCATTTAAAGTAGACAGTTTATTTACTGTGAGCATAGGTAATTTAACCGGTAGAAAGACCTTCATTAGAAATGCACCTACATACACCGAGCTTATATCCTCGGGCAATATCGATATCATCCGAAATAACGAAATCAAGGACGAAATCATAAAATACTATCAAGAATTGGAACGAATAGAGCTTATCATAAATAAAAATAACAACCTTTTTACTGATGCTGTTTTTATCCCAGAGATGTTAGGGCTATCCGAAATCCAAATTATAGGAGAATTGCATGTGGATGAACTAGCCTATTTGTCAGACAATAATATCTCACTTATCGATTTGAACGAGTCTAGACTGAAGGAAATCACCAAAGAAAAACTTCAAAACGCTGACAACGAAATCAAAATGATCAATGCGATAAATTTTAGAAATTTCCTTTCAACCTTACACGCTAGTTTAATGAAAGAACAACATGTAAAAACCGTAGCATTGTTGAATAAATTAAGTAGTAATGATTAAATTCTTCAGAAATATCCGCAGGCGATTGGTTGGCGAGAATCGGTTCTCAAAATACATACTATACGCCATAGGCGAAATCATACTCGTGGTGATCGGTATTTTGATTGCGCTTCAAATTAATAATTGGAATGAATTTAGAAAGGTTGCCGCTGAAGAACAGGAAATACTTGCCCAGCTCAAAAACGAATTCGAAAAAAATCTGGATCAACTCAATGAGAAAATCTACATGCGGAATAAAATGACGTTGGCCAGTGAAGCATTATTAAATTATATCGACCATCCGGAGGATCATATTCAGGATAGTCTACTCTATTATATGTTCAGGCTTACACAAGAGCCCACTTTTGATCCTATAGAGAATGATCTTGCAGTTTCAGGCAAACTCCGAATGATCAAAAATGATAGTTTGCAAATGTTGTTGTCCAATTGGTCATCAGACGCCTATCAGGTTCAGGAGTTGGAACAAAGTTGGCAGCAGATTAGAAATGATGTGGTAGTGCCTGTTTTCATTCAAGGGAATTTTGCACGCAACACCATCGCCTATTTATTGAATAATGGCTATACACCAGATCATGCTTTTGACAAGAGTACAGCGTTGACGTATGACATATCGCCCATCGATATCGACATGCACTCAGCATTGAAGGACCATGCTATTGCGCTTCAAGGTGCAGCGAGCGCTTGTATTCTCTTTAATAAAATAACAAATGCGCAATCGATTGCGCTCAACAACCGTATCGAGAAAATATTATCGCTGATAGCGCAAGAATTGACGCATGATTAAATTTATTAGACATACCCAGAGGTCAGGTCCAACATTTCGTCTTACATTAGGATGTATGGAGATTTATTTAATAACGGCCACTTCTCGATACAATTTCGCCATAGGGAAATCACTCGAAGTGACAACAGCAAATACATTTCAATAGTTAGCACAAACAATATTAAACTAGAATAAGATGAAAGAAGAAACATCAAAATGGACTAAAGAAGAACTTCAAACGTACATTTTATTGCTCTGTGCAAACGCAGACAATGATGAGACCGAAGAAGAATTGGATATGATCTTAAAGAAGGTGTCTAAGAAAACGTTTGTAAAAATGTATGAACAGTTTAAAAACGATAGCGAGGAAAAGCGTTTAAAACGTATAACGCAAGCGGTAAATGATTTGTCGTATTCGCAAATGGAGCTCACCGCGTTCCGCAGGGAGATTTATGAAATTTTCTTTTCAGACTGTGATTTCAAAATGATGGAAAAACGTCTGGATTGGACTTTGGACAATATTCTGTACTAGGCTTCTAGATGTCTACAGTCGACATCATAACGTTAATCGCGGTTATCCTATTTGCTAGATTAGGGGTGCGGTTGTATATGAAATATAAAAAATTAAAAAAGGAAGAGCAGGAAAAAAAAAGAATGACAAGGATAAGCTAGACTCTTAAATTGGCAAATCTCTAACCCTAGATTCATGATCAAATTTTTCAGGCATATTCGGCAGCGAATGATACGGGAAAACCGATTCTCCAAGTACGTGTTGTATGCTATCGGGGAAATTATCTTGGTGGTCATCGGTATTTTGATCGCCCTACAGATCAATAATGCCAACGAAGCACGAAAACTAGCGGCCTACGAAGAAAAGTTGTTGTCACAACTACAGGAAGATTTAAAGCTCAATGTAGCGGATTTAGAGCTAAATATTTCCTTGCAGGAAAAAACCATTAACTCTATCGATGTTCTTCTAGAACATTTTGAATCGAATGAACCTTATAATGATTCTTTGGAAGTCCATTATTCCAATTCAGCACTTTGGACAAAGTTTGTAGTGAATGCGGGTGCCTACAAGACTATTGAGGCCAAAGGGTTAGATTTTATTTCAGATGTTGAACTTCGCAATTTGATATTTCGAATTTATGAAGGGAATTTAAATTGGTTACAGCAAATGGAAAATATTGTAATCAATCATACTGAGAATTTTCGACAAAATAAGGCTTCAAACTTTTTCTCGGAATGGAACTCTGTTGAGATTGAAAATGGAAGATATGTCGAAGGAAAAACGACCTTACGAAACTATGAGTTGTTTTTAGGTGACGAAGGTGCTGCATACCGCTATTTTCTCAGTGCCACTAGAGGAGAGGTCTCGATACTACTTGAAATTTCCAAAGGATTTTTAGATGATAACCAACAAGGGATAACACTGATTCAACAACTGTTGAAGGCACCTGAAGCGGATTAAAATTTTTCCTTCCAACTCAAGTTTCCCAAAGCAATGGGTTTCATTTTATGCTGAATGGCATTAGCATCAAGTTGATGTGCCGAAATATCAGTTGGATTGAAGGTGACCTTAACCACTTCAGCACCTTGACTTCCAGCTATGGTTTCCACGACACCATCATGCGAACCCAATTGTTTTTCACTGGTCCAGAAACAATACAGTTGGTAGGTGCGTTCTTTGCGATGGGATGGGGAGAGGCTCAGTTTTTTTCCTAAGAGCTTTATATAGCCTGGAATCGATTTGCCTTCCTTTTCAAGTGCTTTGAGCATGGCGTCATACAATCCTTTAGCCGAATAATCGCTAGCCACCCGGCGTACCAGGTCATCACCTTTTGAATTTACAATACGCACCACGGGATTGTTCCAGCTTGGCTCATTATATTTTTTTAGAATTTGAGCATCTGCACCACTTTTATTGTTGAAAATAGCCAACGGAATAAATTCTTTCTCAATGGCTTCAACTAACAACGGATTACTCATCACATTATGCCCGTAGTTTCTACAGGTCATACATCCGGGCACTTCTTGGAAGAAAATCAGCACCGGTTTATTTTCCTTTGCTGAAAGGGCAAGCGCTGCATCATAATCACGATACCATGCCACGGTTCCGAGTTCTTCATCTTGGTTATAGGGGTTGGTTTGCTGCTGGGCTCGTAATGCGCCAACAAAGATAAATACGGTAAGGT
>JAWWCH010000200.1:0-4612 GCA_033720575.1 Marinirhabdus sp. | reverse complement strand
GAAATTATTTCGGTGTTTTTGGTACAGACTGAAAAAGACATGGAAACCTTGAGGACTGCCCTCAACAATGACGACATTGAAACCATCACTGCTGTAGCCCATAGAAAATTGACAATGACACGGCAGATCATGGCTTCAGAAGTCGTTCCAATTTTGGAGCAACTAGAACTCACCCGTGAAGCTAATGCCACTCTGGAAGCCTTGATGCACGGTCTTGAAAAGGCCATATCCGATTTGGTTACAGACTTAGAAAATGAAACGCGTTAAAGTTCTATATTGTACTGTTTTAATTTGTTGTAGAGTGTCTTTCTGGTAATGTTTAAAAGCCGTGCTGCCTTCGCTTTATTGTTGTCGGCCTCTTTTAATGCATTTATGATGAGTAGCTTCTCATTGGTGTCTTTTGAAAAATCTTTTTTAGCCGCTTGTTCATTCTCACTTAGAACTTCACGAGGAATAACTTCCAATTGAATCGAATTGCCATTCGTTAAAAGTACGGCACGCTTAATTACGTTTTTTAATTCTCTCAGATTACCGGGCCAAAAATACTTTTTAAATGCGGTCTCCACCATTTTGTCAAATCCTTTTACATTTTTCCCCAAAGAAATATTGGCTTGGTCCAAAAAGAATTCAGTAAACAAAAACAAATCTTCCTTTCGCTCATGCAAGGATGGAATGTGAATGGAAAATTCATTTAATCGGTGATATAAATCTTCTCGAAACGTTCCCGCCTCAACTGCTTTGGTCAAATCTTCGTTGGTAGCCGAAATAATTCTTAGGTCTACCTCTATTTCTGAGTTACTACCAACGGGTTTGATTCTCCGTTCTTGGAGCGCACGCAACAACTGTATTTGGTTTTCATAGGTGAGATTTCCTACCTCGTCTAAAAACAGTGTTCCTCCATCTGCTGCTTGGAAATGCCCTACCTTATCACTGATGGCTCCAGTAAAACTACCTTTCACATGACCGAAAAATTCACTGGCCGCGATCTCTTTTGGAATGGCTCCGCAATCAACTGCAATAAAGGGTTTGTCTTTTCGGATGCTAGCATCATGAATTGCTTTTGCAGCAACTTCTTTTCCAGTGCCACTTTCGCCTTGGATGAGGACACACATGTTGGTTGGCCCTACAAGTTGGATGTACTCATTGAATTTCTTAGACACTTCACTGATCCCTTTTACAAACGGCGTGTGTGTTTGAGTTGGCCCTTGCTTTGAACTGAGCGTTGTAGTTTCATTTGAAATATTCGCCAACTGCGGTTGTTCTTCAGATTGATCAAGTACCATCAACAACTCTTCTGGGCGGAACGGCTTTGAAATATAATCTATAGCGCCCTTTTTAATGGCATCAACGGCTGAAGTTACGTCGGCGTATCCCGTCATGATCAGCACTTTGGTACCAGGAGCGGTTTCTTTACAAAACTCTAATAGTTCTATGCCTGTAGTATCTGGAAGTTTTAAATCGGTAATTACCACCTCAAATGCGCTATCGGCCAAGACTTTCTTGGCGTCGGCACCCGTATGGACGGTTTGGATGTTTCGCTGGTTACGTTCTAAGAAGGTGGTAAGCATTGTGGCGAAGGCCACGTCGTCTTCAACTATTAAAATACGCTGACTCATAGTTTAGATTCAAGAACGTAAAAATAAAGAATCGTATGCATTTATTGCGTGAATACTGTGTTAATTAGCCACTTCACAACATTTGATGATTACCATAAAAAAAGTGCCCCGAAGGGCACCCATGCGAAGTATTGAATCTAAAAATACCTGCAGCTTACTACTTTTATATCCACTTGCCCTTGCTGTTGGCATGCAAGACCTGGTTAGAACCAGTGCCCGTTGATATGACTAATTTGAATTCACCTTTTTCAGTTTCGTAAGCTTTAACGATGGTAGCTCCCTCAAAATATTTAGCTACTACATCGTTGACAGGCTGGGGCAATTCAGACACGTCTACTTCTATATTACTCTGAAATTCCTCAGGGGAATCAACAGGAACTTCAGAATTGATGGTTGGTATTGCATAAGTAGATAGCATTCCAATGCTGAATATCGCTACAAGCAACGCCTTATTCACCGTTTGTGATGTAATCATTCCTATAGGTTTGTTATAAGCGTTATAGGTTGCAAACATTACAGAAACTATCGCGCCAAAAAACAAGAACACATGAACTAATACACAAATGATTGTATCATAAATACTTACGATATTTTGTTCATTTTTATGGAAAGTGAGCAGTGTATATTTTAGGGAACAGCTGTATAATAAATACACACTTTTTGTTTCAAACGGAAGGCGGCTTTCGATCCTTTTTCTTCAGCGCCTGTTTCTTTTTCTCACGTAGGCGCTTTTCAATGGCAGACTTGGAAGGTTTGCTTTTCTTTCGTTTCTTTCGAACTTTTACACCTGCTTCAATGAGATTCAAAAACCGTTTGATGACCAAAGTCTTGTTGCGATGTTGACTGCGGGTGTCACTACATGCCAGTATCAAAACCGAATCTTTCGTAAGCCGGTGTTTCAAATTTTTCAACAGCCGCTCTTTCTCCATTTCTGAGAGTCCTTCCGAATGTTCCACATTGAAGTGTAATTCAACTTTTGATGCTGTTTTATTCACGTGCTGTCCTCCAGCACCACTACTACGTACTGCCTTAAAGTTTAATTCATTTAGTACAATGGAAGTATCCATTAGGCGTTGGGTCGATGTTCTTTGTGAAGTAAATCATTCACGTTCTTGACCGGATTGAACGTACTTAAAGGCACTTCTACGAAGATGGTATTCCACTTTGCCATAGCACCATTCCATAATCCAGGCAGTTCAAGTGCTTTAAGGGGTTTGCCATTCTGCGATTTTGTAGTGATAAAGCCGGTGTTGGTCGCTACGAATTTGGTCAGGTCGAATTTATTTCCTTTAAAATCCTTGACTCCACAGACCAAGTCTACCGGATTAAAATGTGTTGCCTCACTCACCAGATGGGCTTGTCTGGCATCCTCCAAATTTATTTGAGCGGTCTCTACGATTTGTAAACTAATTTCTCCAAATTTATTTTTTATCCAAAAAGGTCCTCCGCCAGGGGCACCTGTATTTTGTACTACTCCACATACCCGAATGGGTCTATTTAAAATAGTTTGTATGGCCTCGCGTGTTTCTGGAATGTCTTTGATGTTTAGATCGTTCCACAGAAAAGATTTAATTTCAGCTAAATCCCCCTTGTCATCCTTATTTCGATGAAGCATGGTAAGGTACTTAAATACCCGTTCTTGAATTTTCAAGAGTTTACCCGCCAACATTTTTTTGTAGGTGACTGTTTCCTCTACATAATCTTGTGCCACAACATTGTCAATATTCTTTATAAAAATGATGTCGGCGTCTACGTCATTGAGATTTTCCAAAAGCGCCCCGTGCCCAGACGGACGGAATATCAAGTTATTGTTTTCGTCTCGAAAAGGCTCATTCTCAGGAGTTACCGCAATGGTATCTGTTTCTGGCTTTTGAAAGGAGTATGAGACGTGAAATTCGGTTTTTGTTTTCTTACCCACTCTAGATTTCACTGCTTCAAATTCATTCTTAAAAAAGGGTACATGCTTTTCAGAAAAGGTAAAGTGTAAATAGGCGTCATCTTTACTGGTAGCGTAAAGCGCTGCTTCGTACAGTTGCTCTTCAAAAGCCGTGGTAGCATACTTGGTATACTTGTGGAAAGGGATGAGGCCTTTTGGAAGATTAGCAAAATTTAGCCCTTGTTCTTCCAACATACTCTTCACAAAATACAACAATCGTTGCCCCTTTCTACTTTGCTTGTATTCAGGATAATTTTTTCTGATTTTCTTTCGAACTTCATTCACAAAAGCGAAATCACGTAATGATTTCGCAAAAATCTCAAGTTGTGGATAATTCCCTTGTTTCACAAAACGATTGTAGGTCTGTTCCTCAGGATCAAATTTTTCTAAAAACTCGAATAAGAACCTGAACATACGTGTTGCGGCGCCAGAGGCCGGCACAAACTTTACAATGGTTTTTGTTCGCCTATGTGTATCGTAGTAGGATATTAGTTCCTGCTGGGTTTCAGCATCACACGACACGATTCCATTTCCGATGGTCGCAGCCGTTACAATTTCAGTAGGTGGTATTCCCTTTGCAAATTGCTCCAATTGCCGAACCACCGTCTTAAGGTTAAGTCCGTGCGCTTCTATCTGACGAATATCTTCTTCGGTTAACATGTATTAGTTGCTGAATGTGTTATTGATAACGGCAATTGCCTTTTGTAATCGCTCCTGCTCTGAGCCTTGCAGTAGGGTGTACGGCAAATCACGTTTTTTGAGCGCTGTTTCAAAACTACGAAATAAGGTAGACCTGTCGAAGGGTCTATCGCGTAAATCGTCGGGTTCCCAAACCACATCGATTCCAGTCAAAAAATAGTAGTGGTATTTGTGGTGTTTTGCTGCTTCTTTCAGCTCTGAAGGAAACTTTTGGCCGTAATAATATTCACAATACACTTGCAATTCAAGCAGATTGGTGTCGCAAAAAAGATAATTGTTGGCCTTGTTCAGCTTTACATTTTCTGAACGAATTTGTCCAGCGGCAATGGGCAACACGTCGTGAACGGATATTTTTTGTCTT
>JAWWCH010000199.1:0-4621 GCA_033720575.1 Marinirhabdus sp. | reverse complement strand
TGATTCCCACCGAGCAGCTTAAAAATGCGTTACCTGAAAAATATACGCTTACAGAAAAGAACGTATTTGGCACCCCGTCTGCCACAGAAAAAGAAGCGATAGATACACCTTCAAAATTAAAACAGTTACAACCACTATTTCTCATATTCGGATTCATGTTTCTAGTGAACATTTTGGTTCATTATGCTACGTGGAATACGTCAGCGTTCATGCTTGACTTTATGGCAAGCTTTTTTTTCATTTTTAGTTTTTTTAAGTTTTTGGATATTAAAGGTTTTGCCGCTTCTTTTAGTATGTACGATCCAATTGCACAACGTGTTCCATTCTACGGAAAAATCTATCCGTTTCTAGAATTGGCGTTGGGAATCCTGTTTTTAATTCGATTCCAGGTTAATGTGGCCTTGATAGCCACGATCGTCATTTTAGGCGTTACTACCATAGGTGTGACCAGAGTATTGATGGCAGATAAAACTGTGCAGTGCGCCTGTTTGGGAAGCGTCTTGAATTTACCAATGACTTTAGCTACCTTTATTGAAAATGCCATAATGATCGTCATGGCCCTGGCTATGTTGTTGAATTGGGCATAATTTGAACCTATGATTTTAAAACCAGTAACTTTACTATATGTTATTACGATTGCCGTGCTTGTTGCTGCAGTAGTTTGGGAATATTACATGCAACAGTGGTTAGCAGCGCAACCTGATGGTGGTGTAGCAGTGATGCGGGTAGATTTGTTTGTGATATGGCCCGTGGTGCTGACCCTAGTGGCGGTGTCTCTCTATCGAATTTTTAAAGGGAAAAAGTGACGAAAAAATACACAAATATTTTAGTTAATTTTTCGCCAATAAAAAAATCTTGAATCGTTTTCTGTTGTACATTTACTCTGTTCTTAGCGATGAGAATATGGGCTGCAAAAACTGCGTATCCTAATAAGAAAAAACGATGTGTCGATGCCCCAGTAACTTTAAATTATAAAAGTTATGAAAAATCAAAAGTCAAGTAAAGCTCCTAAGGCTGCCGCAAAACAGGCTCCTAAGAAAGCTCCTCAGGCTACTTCAAAAAAGAAGTAATTTGATGCCGAAGTTTGTGAAATAAAACTTCAACGATAAGCAAAATGCAAGGCATTCGCTTTTAAACTGAAACCAAATAGAAATCCGTCACAAAAGGACGGATTTCGTATTTAATATAGTTAGCACAGTTGTGTTTCACTTGCATAAAAAAACCCTTGCTTTCGGCAAGGGTTTTTTCGTAAACCAAATTGGTTATAACTATTTCAAATGATTACATCATTCCTGGCATTCCGCCGCCCATTGGTGGCATTGCAGGAACATTTTCTTCCTTAATGTCTACAAGAGCACATTCGGTCGTTAAAATCATTCCTGCAACAGATGCAGCATTTTCCAATGCAATTCGCGTCACTTTCTTAGGGTCGATGATTCCTGCCTTGAGCATATCTACATATTTTTCAGTTTTTGCATCAAAGCCTTCATTTTTCTTTCCTTCAATCACTTTGTTCACCACAACCGACCCTTCGCCGCCTGCGTTCTCTACAATCGTGCGTAAAGGTGACTCAATGGCTTTAGATACAATCTGGATACCCGTAGCCTCATCCATGGTTTCTGTAGTCAACTTTTGAAGTACTTTTTGGGAACGTACCAAGGCAACACCACCTCCGGCAACAATGCCCTCTTCAACGGCGGCACGTGTGGCATGTAGTGCATCGTCAACACGATCTTTCTTTTCTTTCATTTCCACCTCAGATGCAGCACCAACATAAAGTACCGCGACACCACCAGCTAGTTTTGCTAATCGCTCTTGCAGCTTTTCTTTATCATAGTCGCTTGTCGTAGACTCTATCTGTGATTTTATTTGTCCAACACGAGTTTGAATATCACTTTTCTTGCCAGCTCCATTTACAATGGTAGTGTTGTCCTTGTCAATGGTTACGTTCTCAGCCGTACCCAACATGTCTAAGGTAGCGTTTTCAAGAGTGAAACCTCTTTCTTCAGAAATCACGGTTCCTCCGGTCAAGATTGCGATATCTTCAAGCATTGCTTTTCTTCTGTCTCCAAATCCAGGAGCTTTTACCGCAGCAATCTTTAATGATCCTCGAAGTTTGTTTACCACCAAGGTTGCAAGTGCTTCACCATCCAAATCTTCAGCAATGATCAACAGTGATTTTCCTTGTTGTGCCACGGGCTCAAGAACAGGCATCAAATCTTTCATGGAAGAGATTTTCTTGTCACATAACAAGATCATCGGGTTCTCCAATTCGGTTTGCATTTTCTCACTATCGGTTACAAAGTATGGAGAAAGATATCCGCGGTCAAACTGCATTCCTTCCACAACATCCACATAGGTTTCCGTTCCTTTGGCTTCTTCCACAGTAATTACTCCTTCTTTTCCAACTTTACCAAATGCGTCAGCAATTAACTTACCGATAGTTTCGTCGTTGTTTGCCGAGATAGATGCCACTTGTTGGATCTTCTCTGAAGAGTTTCCTACTTTAGTACTTTGCTTTTCTAGATCTTTTACGATGGCCTCAACGGCTTTGTCGATACCGCGTTTCAAGTCCATCGGATTTGCACCAGCGGCTACGTTTTTCAAGCCTTCTTTTACGATGGCTTGTGCCAATACGGTTGCTGTAGTGGTTCCGTCACCGGCAAGGTCGTTGGTTTTGGAAGCCACTTCCTTTACCATTTGTGCCCCCATGTTTTCTAGGGCATCTTCCAGTTCAATTTCCTTGGCTACCGAAACCCCATCTTTGGTGACTTGCGGTGCGCCAAAACTTTTACTGATAATTACATTTCTCCCTTTCGGACCGAGGGTTACTTTTACTGCATTCGCCAATGCATCAACACCGCGTTTGATCGCGTCACGTGCTTCAACATCAAATTTTATATCCTTTGCCATTTTTTTAATTTTTTTGTTTTGAAGATTTCCACGGATGTGGAAATCGAATTGGTTATACTTTATTTAGCTACAACTAGGTTTAGAAGATATTTTAGATAATTGCCAAAATATCGTCCTCACGCATGATCAGGTAATCGCTGCCGTCTAGTTTTAGCTCACTGCCGCTGTACTTTCCATAGAGTACGGTATCACCCACTTTTACGGTCATATCGTGATCTTTTTTACCTTTTCCAACAGCAACCACTTTGCCTTGTTGGGGTTTTTCTTTTGCGCTATCTGGTATATATAGTCCAGATGCCGTTTTGGTTTCTGCCTCCTGTGGGGCAACCACAACTCTGTCTGAAAGAGGTTGGATTTTTAGTGCCATGTTTTATTTTTGATTTTTAGTTTCCCTTAGAGGGAATGAGTTAAACGTTTGTTTTGTGTATGGCTGAATAGGCAGAAAGTGTGCCAACGCAGTAAAACTGACAATTTGAAGAGAATTGAAACAAAAAATGCCAGCTTGTCATAAGCTGGCATTTCTCAATGTGTTTCTAAGGGTGTTTATTCCGCGTCTGTGTCAGCAGGAACGTCTGCAGCAGGTTCAGGAACAACGTTTTCAACCGCATCTTCTTGAAACGTACTGTCGGTACCCACACCGTTCATGATTGGAATGTTTGATGCCAAGATCAGCACCAATAGTACCACTGCCAATGTCCATGTACTCTTGTCCAAGAAATCAGTGGTCTTTTTTACACCTCCCAATTGCTGGCCTCCGCCACCTCCGAAAGTAGATGACAATCCGCCTCCTTTAGGGTTCTGTACCATAATGACTACCACTAACAAGAAGCAGATAAAAATAATTAAGACTAAAAATATTGTAAACGTGCTCATGATTCTTCTTTTGTATCCAGTTTTTTAATTGCCCGAATTTGGTCTGCAAAGAAACCACTTTTTTCGGGATTTTTCAAAATTAAAATTTCATATGCTTTTATGGCCTTTTGATAGTTCTTTTGTTGAAGGTAAACCTTGGCTAAGGTCTCTGTCATCAAGGCATTCGGCGTTTGTGTGTAGGGTTTTGCCAAGTCGGGCTGTTTGGTGTGTGTGGCCGAAACTTCCAATTTGGGTTTGTCTTGAATGAACTTATCAATCAACTCAAACTTCTTTTCCAGTTCAGCGTTTTCGTGATTCGATGGTTCCGCAGTTTTCTCTTCTTTAGATCTATCAATGGGCTGTGCTTTGGTGAGCCGCAGCCATTCAGAGAACGAATGGGTGTCGTTTTTTTGGAAGGTCAGAGGAGCATCTGTTTCGATTTCAGTTGTAGTTTCGTTCTGGGTTCCTTCCCCAATTTCGGCTTCGGATGATTCTTGTGAAATCTCAACTACTGATTCTACCTTTCGTTCGAACAACATCGGATTTAAAATGGCCTCTGCCTTCTTCAATTCAGCCTTCATCTGCTTGTCCAACTCAAGGGCGGTTTGTTCAGAAACATCTTCTATGGTTACTTCCATGTCATTGACAGCCGCATCGTGCTGAAGAATGTGTTCAGAGATTTTATCCTGGGCAAATTCATCAGAAGTAATATATTGAAATAGAATGTCACGATCACCGGTATGCGCAGCAGTTACTTTCAATGCGTCATTATACCGAAAGCTATTTTTGTTCTTAAGTCCTTTGAGTTGTAGCGCTCGGGCACTTTGGAAATAGGGATAAGTATCTAAGACCGTCT
>JAWWCH010000198.1:0-4641 GCA_033720575.1 Marinirhabdus sp. | reverse complement strand
TACAACGATTTTGATGGTCGTTGGAGAGCTGGATTCAATTTTAGCAACATCGGTCCTAAAATCAAATACGATGAAGTAGGTCAAGAAAATAACCTGCCTACCAATATGGCATTAGGTGCAGGATTCGATTTTATCTTGGATGAGTATAATAAGGTTGGAGTTTCTGCGGAGGTAAACAAGTTATTGGTGCCAACACCACAAGATTTCGATAATGATGGTGATATTGATGCTGAAGACGATGAACAGTATGAAGACATCAGTTTTTTCTCAGGAATCTTTAAATCGTTTGGTGATGCACCGGATGGCTTTAGCGAAGAGTTAAAGGAGTTTACTTGGGCATTGGGAGCAGAATACTGGTATCAGGATGTATTTGCATTCCGTACGGGATATTTCAACGAAAGTGACGATAAGGGATCTAGAAAATTCTTATCATTAGGTGCAGGATTCCGATATACCGCGATTAATATCGATATTTCATATTTATTCTCTACAGCAGCAGTGAGAAGTCCGCTAGAAGGCACGCTTCGTTTCGGACTTACCTTCAACTTTGGAGATGAGTACGATGAATACTAACAGATAAATGGCGAAAAAGCTCACTATTTCTGCCGAACTTACGGTTTACGAATCTATAGACGAGCTTCCAAAAGCTATTAAAGATTTAATGCATAAGGCGCAGCAAGCACGTGAAAAGGCTTATGCGCCTTATTCGCGTTTTAAGGTGGGTGCTGCCTTGGCACTCGCCAATGGAGCGGTGGTCACCGGCAACAACCAAGAAAATGCAGCCTTTCCCTCTGGTTTATGTGCCGAACGCGTGGCGGCTTTTCACGCTGGTTCTCAATTTCCAGGTGTGGCATTTCAAACGCTTGCCCTTACGGTGCGTTCACTTCAGAAGGAAGTAACTACACCAACACCGCCTTGTGGCGCGTGCAGACAAGCCTTGGCTGAATACGAAGTAAACCAAGAAATGCCGCTGACTCTTTACTTTATGGGAGAAACAGGCAAGGTAGTACGATCAAATTCAGTGAAAGATTTGCTGCCACTTATTTTTGATAAAAGTTATTTGTAAACCTATCTTTTCAGAGTGCGCTGCACTATTCTGAAGCAGGTCTTCTTATCGCCTCAACTGCCGTAATAATTTTAGAATCGAAAGTTTTATATACGGTTATAAAATCCCTATTTTTGTTGTTCGCGAAAATTGGAACCCAATCCACATATTTGGATTCCCAACACTATAGTTGATGAAAAAGATCACCAAAAAAACATACCTAGATTGGTATGAAAATATGCTTTTTTGGCGCAAGTTTGAAGATAAACTCGCTCAAGTATATATCAATCAAAAAGTTCGTGGTTTCTTGCACTTGTACAACGGCCAAGAAGCCGTTCTGGCTGGAGCACTACATGCCATGGATCTTACCAAAGATAATATGATTACCGCGTATCGTAATCACGTTCAGCCAATCGGCATGGGGGTAGACCCCAAAAGAGTCATGGCCGAACTTTATGGAAAGGCCACAGGTACTTCTCAAGGATTGGGTGGTTCGATGCACATTTTTTCAAAGGAACATCGCTTCTACGGAGGCCATGGAATCGTAGGAGGGCAAATCCCACTAGGTGCTGGAATCGCTTTTGGTGACAAATATCACGGTCGTGATGCAGTAACCTTGTGCTACATGGGTGACGGTGCGGTACGACAAGGTTCGTTGCACGAAACGTTCAACTTGGCCATGCTCTGGAAACTTCCGGTGGTATTCTGTTGTGAAAATAATGGATACGCTATGGGAACTTCGGTTGCCAGAACTGCCAACCATACCGATATTTGGAAACTCGGTTTGGGGTATGAAATGCCCTGTAAACCGGTAGATGGTATGAAGCCTGAGGTGGTAGCCAAAGAAATGGATGAGGCCATTGATCGCGCGCGACGTGGTGACGGACCAACATTCTTGGAAATCAGAACCTATCGCTATCGTGGACATTCCATGAGTGATGCACAACACTATAGAACCAAAGAGGAAGTGGCGAAAAAGCAAGAGGAAGATCCTATTTCATACGTGCTACACCACATCTATCAAAAGAAATGGGCTACAGAAGACGACATTAAAAAAATTGATAAACGCGTGAAGGACTTGGTAAAGGAATGCGAAAAATTTGCCGAAGAATCACCATACCCAGAGAAGAACGTGATGTATGATGCCGTTTACGAACAAGAAGACTACCCATTTTTACCCCATAAATTATAAGCTATGGCAGAAGTGATAAATATGCCGCGTCTAAGCGATACCATGGAAGAAGGTACAGTAGCTACGTGGTTGAAAAAAGTTGGTGATGCTGTTTCAGAAGGAGACATTCTTGCTGAAATCGAAACGGATAAGGCAACCATGGAGTTTGAATCGTTTCACGAAGGAGTGCTTCTCCATATTGGTATTGATGAAGGTGAAACTGCAAAAGTGGATAGCTTATTGGCCATCATCGGTGAAGAAGGAGAGGATATTTCAGACTTGATCAATGGTACCTCATCATCTGAGGCTAAGAAGGAATCTAAAGAAAGTTCTGGAAACGATACGAACGAAGAGGAATCTGATGAGGAGCATACTGATGACTCAAATGATGAGGCTGCGGAAGCTGCCGACCAAGATGATGCAGATCTTCCAGAGGGTATAGAAATTATTACCATGCCTCGCCTTAGTGATACTATGGAAGAAGGTACAGTAGCGTCATGGTTGAAAAAAGAAGGCGATGCAGTCGAAGAAGGTGATATTTTGGCTGAAATCGAAACCGATAAGGCCACTATGGAATTTGAATCGTTTTATTCGGGTACCTTGCTTAAAATCGGCATCGCTGAGGGCGAAACCGCCAAAGTAGATGCGTTGCTCGCAATTATTGGCCCAGAAGGAACAGATGTTTCGAGTGTGTCTTTAGAAAACAAAAAGAGTACGTCAAATAAAACTGCTTCCAAAGCCGAGCCAAAGAAAGAAGCGCCAAAGAAAGAAGAAGGTGCGAAGGAAACTTCCTCAGAAAAAAAGGAGGCTACGAAGCCTGCTGTAAAAGCAACATCTTCTGATTCAAAACGCATATTTGCTTCACCTTTGGCGAAAAAGATGGCTGAAGAAAAAGGCATCAACCTGAGTCATGTACAGGGGAGTGGTGATAACGGCCGCATTGTAAAAACCGACATTGAAAACTATCAACCTAGTGCGATTGGAGGTCAAGCATACCAACCCGTGGGTGAAGAGAGTTTCGAAGAGGTTCCAAATTCTCAGATGCGTAAAACCATCGCGAAACGTTTGGGTGAATCTAAATTTACAGCGCCACATTACTACCTAACCATCGAGCTGGATATGGATCATGCCATTGCTGCTCGTACAGCTATCAATAGCGATCCTGAGGTGAAAATTTCGTTCAACGACATGATTGTGAAGGCTTCTGCCATGGCGCTTAGAAAGCATCCGCAAGTAAACAGTCAATGGACCAATGATGCAACGAAACTAGCAAAGCACATCCATGTTGGTGTGGCCGTAGCGGTAGATGATGGCTTGGTTGTACCGGTACTTAAGTTTGCCGATCAGATGAGCTTCTCACAAATTGGGGCGAACGTGAAAGAATTGGCTGGAAAAGCGCGAAATAAAAAGCTTACGCCAGATGAAATGCAAGGCAGCACGTTTACGGTCTCTAATCTAGGGATGTTTGGCATCAAAGAATTCACAAGTATTATTAATGCTCCTAATTCAGCGATCTTGTCGGTTGGAGCCATTATAGAAAAACCGGTGGTCAAAAATGGAGCGATTGCCATTGGGAACACGATGACGGTGACCTTGGCTTGCGACCATAGAACAGTAGACGGGGCCACAGGCGCGCAATTCCTGCAAACGCTTCGTCAATATATTGAGAATCCGGTAACCATGTTTGTGTAGCCTATCGTTTGTGATTGTATACGCCAAACAAAAAATCAAAACTTTCTAAACAATCCCGCTATGTTCATCCCTTGAATATAGCGGGATTTGTGTAACTTTAAGCTATGAAGAAAAAAAATATTGTTATCACCGGTACCAGCCGCGGTATAGGGTACGAATTGGTTTCGCTTTTCACCGATGCCGGACATAATGTACTCGCACTTTCCAGGGATGCGGCGCCGGTTTCTGGTTTGGAAATTACCAACTGCTATTGTTTTTCATGTGATATCACTGATAAAAAAGACATCATTAGAGCGCGTGATTTTATTGCTGAAAAGTGGAGCCATGTCGACGTTTTGATCAACAATTCAGGGTTTTTAGTCAATAAGCCTTTTGCGAAATTGAAATGGGAAGATTTTGAAGATAGTTATGCAGTAAATGTTTTTGGAGCGGCAGCCATGACGCAGATGATATTGCCCTTTATGCCGAAGGACGGTCATGTGGTAAACATCAGTAGCATGGGCGGTATTCAAGGTAGTTTAAAGTTCCCCGGTTTGGCTGCGTATAGCAGTAGTAAAGGGGCGATTATAACCCTTACCGAAGTATTGGCCGAAGAGTATAAGGAGACAGGTCCTAGCTTTAATTGTTTGGCCTTGGGTGCTGTTCAAACTGAAATGCTAGAAGAAGCTTTCCCGGGGTATAACGCACCAACTTCAGCGAAAGAAATGGCGAATTACATTATGGAGTTCTCGTT
>JAWWCH010000197.1:0-4660 GCA_033720575.1 Marinirhabdus sp. | reverse complement strand
GAAATAGATACGCTTCTGAGAAAAGAACTCAACAAATATGGCATAGCCTCCCCTTTTGAATACGCCATCTACAGCAAAACTTTGGCAACCAAAGTCCAGTCAGATAACTTTGAATTAGACCCAGACTACACCTATAGCACACCTTTGTTCATCAATGAAGATTTGAATACCAATTATAAACTGTTTGTTAGTTTTCCCGGGAAAGAGAAAGAAGTGCTCAACAGTATCATGGGAATGGCGGCATTATCGCTAGTATTTACGGGGGTAATCGTGCTTGCATATAGTAGCGCCCTATCCCAGCTCTTCAAACAACGTCAGATTTCACAGATCAAAAGTGACTTCATCAATAACATGACGCATGAGTTTAAAACACCTATTGCCACAATCAATCTGGCGCTAGACGCCCTGAAGAACCCTAAGGTAAAAGACAACCAAGAGTTTTTGAATCGCTATTTGTTGATGATTCGCGATGAAAACAGGCGAATGCACGCTCAAGTAGAAAACGTGTTGCGTATTTCAAAGTTGGAAAAGAATGAACTCGATCTTCCGAAAGAAAGACTTGAATTACACGATATTGTAGAAAGCGCCATAACGCACGTCGAGTTGATAGTAGAAGACAGGGGAGGATATATTAAGACCCATTTTGGCGCCTTGAAATCGTCTATCTTGGCCAATGATTCCCATATGACCAATGTGGTTGTAAACATACTGGATAATGCCATTAAATATTCTGAATACATCCCCAAAATTGATGTCTATACCGAAAATGTTAAAAACAACATTATCCTAAAGATTCGGGACCAAGGTATGGGCATGACCAAAGCAGTACAGAAAAAAATATTTGAAAAATTTTACCGGGAACATACCGGCGATATACACAATGTTAAAGGTCACGGACTTGGCCTTGCCTACGTAACCCGCATACTTGATGATCATGACGCTCAAATTTATGTGGAGAGTGAAAAGGGCAAAGGAAGTACATTCATTATTAAATTACACTTAATATCATAACTTATGGAAACTGAAAACAAAAAGATTCTCTTAGTAGAAGACGATCCGAACTTCGGAACGGTCTTGAAAGATTACCTTGCCATGAACGATTACGATGTGGTTCATGCCAAAAACGGTATGGAAGGTTTTCAAAAATTAAAAAAAGACGACTACGATCTTTGTATCCTAGACGTCATGATGCCGTACAAGGATGGCTTTACCTTGGCCAAAGAAATTCGTGAGAAAAACGAAGACGTGCCTATCATTTTCTTAACAGCTAAGGCCATGAAAGAAGATGTGCTCAAAGGCTACAAAGTTGGAGCAGACGATTACCTCAACAAGCCCTTCGATAGTGAAGTGTTGCTGATGAAAATTAAAGCGATTATTCAGCGGAAGGCCACTGATTCAATTGCAGACAGTAAGCAATTTGAATTTAATATCGGGAACTTCCACTTAAACTCTAAGTTGCGATTCCTTACCTATAAAAAAGAAGAGCCTAGTAAATTATCTCCTAAAGAGAACGAATTGCTCCGCCTTCTTGCCCTTCATAAAAACGACTTGATGCCACGCGAATTGGCGTTGACCAAGATTTGGAGAGATGATAATTACTTCACGTCAAGAAGTATGGACGTATACATTGCGAAATTGCGTAAATATCTTAGCAAGGACGACGGTGTTGAAATTATAAATATCCACGGAGAAGGATTCCGATTAGTTGTAAAAGACGAAGTGGAACAATAAACTTAAGGTATTGGTACGTAAGTGTCATAAACGCCGCCTGATTAGTTCGGGCCGGCGTTTTTGTGTTCTATAAAAGATAGGATATCATTCACCGGGGCGGTGTGTTGAAACCAGTGGATTTCAGGGTTCTTGCGAAACCATGTACCTTGTCGCTTGGCGAATCTGCGTGTGTTTTTCTTGATTTCTGAAATGGCTTCCTCTAAGGTCAACTCTCGGTCTAAAAATCTAAAAAGCTCAGAATATCCTACGGTCTGAAGGGCATTCAAATCTTTGTGTTCGTATAACTGCTTCGCTTCTTCAAGTAAACCAGCTTCCATCATCATATCAACGCGTTTATTGATACGATCATACACCAAGGGACGGTCTGCGTCTAAACCTACATACAAAGTTTCGAAAGCGCGTTCTGGCTTAGGTTGGTTTAAAAATGAGGAAAATGAGGTTCCACTGGCGCGAATTACTTCCAGTGCTCTAATTACTCGATGGGCGTTTTGGAGATCCACCTGATCATAATATTGAGGATCTTTCTCTTGCAGTTCTTTCTGTAATGGAATAAGCCCATGGCTTTCAAGCTCAAGCTTTAATTGCTCTCTAACTGAATTTGGCACATTAGGAAACGTATTCAATCCGTGCACCACCGCATCTACGTACAAGCCCGAACCTCCTACCATCACCACAATGTCATTCGATTGAAAAAGTTCATCCAACTTAACCAAGGCATCACGTTCAAAGTCGCCCACACTGTAAGGCTCAAAGATACTTCGGTTTTGAATGAAATGGTGGGGTACTGCTGCCAACTCAGCCGCAGTGGGAACGGCGGTACCAATGGTCATTTCCGAATAAAATTGACGCGAGTCTGCGGAAATGATTTCCGTAGAAAAATGATTGGCAATAGCAATGCCCAGGGCCGTTTTACCAATAGCGGTAGGGCCAACCACACAAACTAGTAAAGGTTTGGTATTAGACATTACGTAATAATATCTTCGTCATGCAATGGGCTGCCACATCTATGACAAAAATCGGCATCGTCACGATGTTTTTTGGCGTTACAATTTCGACAACTTTGAGTGTTTACGTGAACGTAATCTGGATCTTCAACCTTTGGTCCTTTCATACGCTTCGTATATTCGGCACTTACAATCCCAGTGGGTACTGCAATTATACCATACCCCATAATCATAATTACGGCGGCAATGAATTGACCAAGCGGAGTTACGGGAGCTATATCTCCAAATCCAACTGTAGTCAACGTGACAATACACCAATAAACACTTACCGGGATACTCACAAAGCCACTTTCTTCACCCTCAATGATGTACATTACAGTGCCGGCAATAATTGAAATGATAAGGACTGCGAAGAGAAAGACCAAAATCTTTGGTCTGCTATCAATCAATGCTTTCTTTAATTTGTTTGATTCACCAATATACCGTGTTATTTTAAGGATTCTGAAAACCCGCAATAATCGCAACGAACGCACGGTTAAAAGAAAACTGCTGCCCGCGAATAGAAAGGAGACGTATAATGGGATGGTAGATAGAAAATCTATGATTCCGTAAAAACTAAAAATGTATTTTGAAGGTCGTTTGATGGTGATGATTCTCGCAATATACTCAAAGGTAAAGAAGATGGTGATGACCCACTCCCCGTAATACAAATAGTCATACACGTATTCTGGCCAGCCACGAACACTCTCGATCATCACGAAGACCACGCTCAGCAAAATGAGCACTAAAAGTACAACGTCAAACAGTTTCCCCATGGGCGTATCGGCCTCATAGATGATGGTATGAAGTTCGGTTCGCCAAGAATGTTTTTTTGCGGGTTCCAATAAAGGCCTGTTTTAGAGGTATAAATGTAAGTAAGTTTCTTTAATTAACCGACGCGGCGCCCAATGGAATGATTTTCAGCACCCTTCGTTTTTTGAGATAGGTCTGAATAATGTGTTGTGCATCCCGATTGTTGCTCATGGGGGTAATAATAGATTTAAGCACCTCAGGATTGTTCACTTGGTAATTTAAATGGTAATATCCATAACCTTTGTACTCTCCATTCTCAATTAAAATCACCGAGCGTTCATCCACTTCGCGCCCGCGGTCAATGATCAACATGTGCTGTTTGGCGTAACTGTAATCGTCTAGAAACAATTGAACCCGGATATTATAGTCTGCTGCCGATTCTTCCTGTATACAAGCCCCTTCACAGTCTTTAACCGTATAATTGAAACAGTTTCCTTTGGTCTTGTGTAGCCCGGTCAGTTTTTGACACAGATTGTATTTTTCAGTGAGGGCATATACTGCCGATTTCGCCTGTTGGTAATTGGTGAAGGTGGTAATGGGTTGTTTGGTTGCGTCTGCTTTTTCTATCTTCAAATTGATATACCCATTTTCATCTTCAAACGAATTCAATTGATACTGAAACAACGTTTTCCGCAAGGCACGGTTAAATGCGGGTTTGTTGGCTTTAATTTCTTCACTTTCCTTCAAAAGAGCGATCAACTCATTACCCGTGAGTTCATAGGTCACGGTAGCTACATCTAATTGAATTTTTTTTGACTTCCTATTGTCACTCGTGAAATGTTGGGTGAGTCGTTTCTTGATGTTTTTACTTTTGCCGATGTAGATAATTGTACCGTCTTCCTTGTGCATATAATACACCCCCGTTTCAGATGGCGCTTCGGCAATAATGTCCAAAAGTTTAGTGTCGAGATGACGTTTTGGATCTTTGCGAACCGAGGCTTGGATGATTTCTTTATTGGTGTCTTTTTGAAGTAAGAGTCGGAATAATTCTACCGTAGCTTTTGCATCGCCCTGGGCTCGGTGTCTGTCGGTAATAGGAATACCCAACGAACGCACCAACTTACCCAAGCTATACGAGGGCATGTCTGGAAGCAGTTCTTTTGAAAGTTCGACGGTACATAAGGTGTTTCGTT
>JAWWCH010000196.1:0-4666 GCA_033720575.1 Marinirhabdus sp. | reverse complement strand
CCATGTTGGTGGCTATGGTTACCATTCCGCTGTTCCCTGCTTCGGAAACGATATCGGCTTCTTTTTTGTGCAGTTTTGCGTTCAATACGTTGTGCGGAATATTTCTGATGCTCAACATTCGGCTCAACAATTCTGAAATTTCCACGGAAGTGGTACCAATAAGAATAGGTCTGCCCGCATTGGAAAGCTCAGTGACCTCATCGATCACGGCATTGTACTTCTCACGCTTTGTTTTGTAAATTTTGTCTTCACGGTCGTCACGGGCAATAGGACGATTGGTTGGAATTTCAACCACATCCAGTTTATAGATCTCCCATAATTCTCCCGCTTCGGTCACCGCAGTACCGGTCATACCGCTCAACTTGCGGTACATTCTAAAGTAATTTTGAAGCGTAATGGTTGCAAAGGTCTGCGTCATAGCTTCAATCTTTACATTTTCTTTGGCTTCAATCGCTTGGTGAAGTCCGTCGCTATATCGGCGTCCGTCCATGATACGTCCCGTCTGTTCGTCAACGATCATTACCTTATTGTCCATTACCACATATTGGTCATCTTTCTCAAACAACGCATACGCCTTTAACAATTGGCTCATGGTGTGGATACGCTCACTCTTAATTCCGAAGTCTCTAAACAGCACTTCTTTTTCTTGAGCTTCTTCTTCTGGCGTTAAGCCTTTGTTTTCGATTTTAGCGATTTCGGTTCCCATTTCTGGCATCACAAAGAAATCTGGATCGTCTTCACCTGAAAGGTAATCTACCCCTTTATCGGTGAGTTCAATCTGATTGTTCTTTTCATCGATCACAAAATACAGTTCCGCATCAATTTTAGGCATCTCGCGGTTATTGTCCTGCATGTAGAAATTTTCGGTTTTCTGGAGAATTTGCTTCACTCCTTCTTCCGATAGGTATTTGATCAAGGCTTTGTTCTTTGGAAGTCCGCGATACACGCGCAACAATTTGAAACCACCTTCTTTTACATCACCTTCGGCAATTAATTTTTTCGCTTCGGCCAACACACCTGTGAGCATTTTTTTCTGAACGTTCACGATATCGTTGATCTTTGGCTTCAATTCGTTGAATTCATGTCGGTCACCCTCCGGTACCGGTCCTGAAATGATCAACGGAGTACGCGCGTCATCAATCAATACACTATCCACCTCATCCACGATAGCGTAGTGGTGGGGCCGCTGAACCAAATCGCCAGGAGCGTGTGCCATATTATCCCGTAGGTAGTCAAAACCAAATTCGTTGTTGGTTCCGTAGGTGATATCTGCGTTATACGCCTTTCTTCGTTCTACTGAATTTGGTCTGTGATAATCAATACAATCTACTGTCAACCCATGGAATTCAAAAATAGGAGCCATCCATGCGCTATCTCGCTTGGCGAGGTAGTCGTTCACGGTAACAAGGTGCACACCGTTTCCGGCAAGGGCATTAAGATAGACGGGTAAGGTAGCCACTAAGGTTTTACCTTCACCAGTTTGCATCTCGGCCACTTTACCTTGGTGTAACGCTACACCACCAATGAGCTGAACATCGTAATGTACCATGTCCCAGGTGACTTCTTTTCCGGCTGCATCCCAAGAGTTGTTCCAAATGGCTTGGTCTCCATCAAGGGTAACGTAGTCTTTTTGCCCTGATAGCTCACGGTCAAACGGAGTTGCGGTAACGGTAAGGGTTGTATTGTCTTTAAAACGTTTTGCGGTCTCTTTGATCACGGCAAACGCTTCGGGGAGTATTTCATCCAAAGTTTTCTTTTCAACCTCGTAGCGCTCATCTTTAAGCGCATCCATTTGGTTGTAAATGTCTTCTTTCTTATCGATGTCTTCTTCTGAGTCTGCCTGTTTCTGAAGGTCATCAATTTGAGTTTGTAATTCTTTTTGGTCTTCTTTTATTTTCTTGCGGAAGAAATCACTTTTGGCGCGAAGTTCATCTAGAGACAGCTTGGAAATGGCGGCTTCGTGTTCTTTGATTTTGTCAACATACGGCTGAATTTCGCCTATATCTTGTTTGGATTTATCTCCTACAAATACTTTTAAAACATTATCTAAAAATCCCATAATAATTGTTCGGTTTAAGGGCAGTTGTTTGCGCGAATGGCGCGTTCAAAATAGTATACAAAAAAACGGTTAAAAAACCATAATAACAAGTGGTTTTACGCTTTTGTCTACTCGGTTTGGCCCATAAAAAAAGTCTCAATGGTATTGAGACTTTTTGTGTATGTTATATGCTGCAAGGCAGCGTGTTAATATTCATCTTCATTCCACAGATAGTCGTCGTCTGTGGGGTAGTCTGGCCAAATTTCTTCGATAGAGTCATAACTGTCTCCTTCATCTTCTATCGCTTGAAGGTTTTCTACAACTTCTAAAGGGGCACCTGTTCTAATCGCGTAGTCGATTAGCTCATCTTTTGTTGCCGGCCAGGGTGCATCACTTAAATAGGATGCTAATTCTAAAGTCCAGTACATAGTACGTTGTGATTTTAATTTTGTGCAAAAATAATTTTTTAGAGCAAAAAGTCAAGAAAAAAAGGAATTATTTCTGCGGTATTTCTAAGAACGTTTGCAACAGTCTGTAAATAAGTGAATTACAATTAAAGTTTCTTTTGATTCTTACAATTTCTCTGGAATCCACTTTACTTCGTCTGCATGCAAGTCATAAGACAACTTCCGTGCCAGCACGAACAGGTAGTCAGAAAGTCGGTTGAGGTATTGCAAAACACGTTCGTCAGTAGGTTCATTCTCATGCAATAGCGTGGCTAAACGTTCTGCACGACGGCAAACACAGCGGGCGATGTGACAATATGACACGGTTGTATGGCCACCCGGAAGTACGAAATGCGTCATTTGTGGGAGGTGGTCGTTCATTTTGTCCATTTCTTTTTCCAAGAGTTCAATGTTTTCTTCTGATATTTTAGGGATGTTGAGCCGGTCCTTTCCACTTTTCAGGGTGGCCTTTTCAGGATCTGTTGCCAGGATGGCGCCCACGGTAAACAGCCGGTCTTGAATATGGATCAATATTTCTTTGCTTCGAGTATCTATCTCTTGGTCACGGATGAGGCCGATGTGGCTGTTCAGTTCGTCAACCGTGCCGTAACTCTCAATGCGAATGTGGTGTTTCGGAACGCGGGTGCCGCCAAAAAGGGCCGTCGTTCCTTTATCACCTGTTTTAGTATATATTTTCATGCTTTTTTCTTTGAATATTGTCAATTGCTTTTAGTTCTATCGTTTTCCGAAGGAACTTGCATCGAGTTTTGTCAGATCGAGTGTCCTGAAGGATTTCGGGATGTATCGAGAACCAACCTTGTCCCTACAATAGTTTATGCATTGCATCACTTCTCGATACGGTACCGCTACAAGTGGCACCACTCGAAATGACACCAGCTTCAACGCTTCTCTTGTTCTTTGGCTTCCCGTTCCTTCTTTCGTTCCATATAGCCGCTTTTAAAATTGCGCTGCCGTCTATTTCGATTATTGGTGGTGTTCTTTTTATTCCAAAAATAGACGAGCACCGCCAAGAGCAGGAGTCCGAAAACAACAAGATACGGATTGTAAAAATCGATTGCTAACATGTAGGTAAAGCTACAAAATTCCTGATTTTCTAGAAGCTCCTTTTTTTTTGTTCATTTTACCTTGATGCAAAACGAACCAAAAGATCAAGAAGTTTTAATGGAAATTTTTACCGGTGGTAAAACCATGGTTCACTTCTGTACATGCTATTTTTTCACTTCGTGAAACGCACTTCCCATTATTCACCATTATTTCTTCTAAAACTTCGCTAAATAAAAAAGAATGCTATTGTGATGTTTATTTTGTGTGTTCAACTGATTTCTTAAAAATATGTATCGCGTCTTGTCAGTTCGAGTGTCCCCAAGGCTTTTGGGATGTATCGAGAACTAGCCTAACGCGCCACCCATTCCCGGTTCCGAACGTCTGTTTCCACCATGCCATCGCGCAAGCGAATCACCCTATGGGCGTGTTCCGCGATTTCTTCTTCGTGGGTCACCAAGATCACGGTATTTCCAGCAGCATGGATGTCATCGAATAATTTCATGATTTCCACCGAAGTCTTTGAATCCAAATTCCCTGTGGGCTCATCTGCCAAAATAATGGAAGGTCTATTTACCAATGCTCTGCCTACCGCAACCCGCTGGCGTTGCCCCCCTGAAAGCTGGTTGGGTTTATGGTCCATTCGGTCTGCCAGGCCTACATCGGTAAGCACTTCAGCCGCACGTTCGTGACGCTGCTCTTTTGAAGCACCGGCGTACACCATGGGCAGGGCTACATTTTCGAGTGCTGTGGTTCTAGGCAACAAATTAAACGTTTGGAATACAAATCCAATTTCTTTGTTTCTGATATCGGCCAGTTCGTCGTCAGACAAATTGCTCACGTCGATACCGTTCAATTCGTAGGTGCCGGCCGTGGGGGTATCAAGGCAGCCCAAAAGATTCATTAGGGTCGATTTTCCAGAACCTGACGGACCCATCAAAGCGACGTAATCGCCCTTTTCAATGTCAAGATCAATGCCTTTTAGTACGTGAACAATTTCTTGCCCTAAGGGAAAATCCCGAATAATACCCCTGATTTTAATGACCAATCCCATGTAGTGTTCTTTTTGTTGGCGAAACTTGTTTGATATGACGCAAAGGTAGTGTTGTTGTTACAAAAT
>JAWWCH010000195.1:0-4683 GCA_033720575.1 Marinirhabdus sp. | reverse complement strand
TTGGGTTGGCATCGGTGATTATGACCTATTATGGCGTGAATTACTATTTGTCTGGGTTACACAGTTACGCAACGGGTGATCCAGTGCCCATACCTACTTGGGTGTATATTGCGGTAGCCATTATTGTGGTTATCTGTATCATAGCTTTTATTCGGAACAGAAAATATCCTATTATGTCCTAGCGGTTTCTATTGTATTAAAACGCCGACTTCTACAATAAGATTGTATTTGTACCCAGCTCCAAAATCGCGATTCAGCGCCACTGTTCCGCGCATGGTAACCGTTTGTCCTTCCGGAATGAACGTACTGGATGTAACTACCAAGTCGAAGTCATTCTTGGTACCATCTTGAAGGTGCAGCCAATTGCGGTTCATGATATTCGGATTCACCTTTACCACTATTCCCGTAAGTTGAACGGTTTTCCCATCATATTGTTTTGGATTGGCCACCAGTTCTGAAATTTTCAGGGAACCTTTATGTTCCACAACTTTATTGGTATGGGTTTCTATAGGCTGCTTATTTGCGGAACCCGTTTGAGTATTTGAAACTGTTTCACTTTCTGAAAAGTCTGCCGTCAAATTACCAGTACCGTGGTTGTGCGAAACCAAATTGGAAACCAAATAAATAGTGTCAAAAACGCGATTGTGTTCGCGACTTTCAAAATTCGTTTTCAACAGAGGATTCCGGTAGAAATAGGTCTTACCAATGTCAATAGGTTGTTTGGCTGTAGCAATCCAGAAGGTTTCACCGCCTTCCGTAACATTAATGTAGACATATTTTTTGGTGTCAAGCGTTTTTTGGGCCACTACCGTGTGCAGATTGTCGGTAAACGAGCTGGTAGGGTTAGATGACGGAACCAAGTTGGGCGAGGATGCTGAATTTTCTTCTGTAAAAATTCCACTACTCGATTGCACTTGGCCGTTCTCAGACTGTGCGGTGATAACTTTTGGTCCGTTGTTACAAGAGGCGCAAAGAACAGACGCAAGAATGAGTAGGGGTAAAGTAAACTTTGGGTATTTCATTTTTTCTTTTTGCTATAAAATCGTTTGGTGAGCCGCGTAAAAAAGCGGTAATTCATTTCATCGTTCGAATCTAAGGTAGATAATTCACCGTTGATCGAAAATTGCCAAGTTCGGGAAATGGTCCAATTGAGACCGCCACCGATGTAATTTTGGGTGAACGTTTCATCCCTATTTTCGTAATCGTATTTTGCATTGCGAAAGTAACCATCTGCCATCAGTTTATTTTTCACGATATCGCGAGAGTATCGAACAGAGGCAATATTACTCGCCAAGTATCGAGATGTATTATTATTGTACGAAACATTGAATCGACCCCCAACGGCAGGAATTTTTGAAATGGTGGCATAGCCGAACAAATTGTTCGATTCATTCTGACTGTCACTTTGGAACCGGCTGCTGTAGCTTGCTCCCAACCACAAAATTTTTGCCGGGCGTACATTCAACCGGAGACGAATACCTTGTCGGGCTAAATCATCATCCAAAAATTGCTCTATTTGAGTCAGGAACGATTGATAATAAATAATTTGTTTTCGGCTATCATACGATACCATCGCGTTTACGGCTCTACTAAATCGATACCTTGCCGAAAGGTACAAATTGGTAAGCCGTGAGCCTCCTGCTTCACCACCAAAAATATCGAGTTCCATCGAACTGAAAAGGTTGAGGTTCGTAGCGATGGTGCTATTGTGTTGGAAATAAATATACCGACGGTCGGTTTCCCCATTATTGGTTTGGTTCATGGCACCCAAGGTGGTCTGACTGTAAAATGCTTTCGAATCGGTTTCGATACCAGCATAGCCACCGTACTGCAACAAATCTGTATTCAATCCATAATCAAAAATGTCTGGGCGAAAACCTGCCATGACCCCAGTATAGAATTTTCCAAAGTATTTTTCAGCTATGAGACCATCATTTGCGCCCAGTGAGGTTGCCTTCGGATTTATTTTTCGTCCCGCGGTAAGTGATAAATCGGGTCGCACATCGTATCTGGCATTCAAATTATAGACATTGAAGATGCTGGTTCTTGCATCATAATCTGGAGGTGTGGAAGTAATACCGCGATAGGCCAAAAATGACTCTACAGACCACTTCGAATTATTGATATGGTTGGCTGTAAGTGAAAACGCCCCTTGAATCCTACTTCTACTTTCCCGGACATTTGAAGATTGATTATAGCTTGCTGCAGAAATACGACCGCGAATATTTTCCTGATATTCCGAATCTTCTTCTTGATACTCGGGTGCGGTATCTACGTTACTGGTAGCAGGTTCATCAGTAGTATCGACATTATCGATCACAGGTTCTTCTTCAGGGGTTGATTGCTGGGGTATTTTGGCCGTGACCGTATCATCTTTGTTTATGGTACAATCATTTATAATGGTACATACGGCAGACGATGAAGAGAGGCTTGAAACTTTTAAGCATTCTGAGCCATTAAAACTGAGCACATCTCCAACCTTGATTTTTTCGGTTGAATCAAATCGAACATAGACGTTAGTTGACGTTACAAAGGTGACTGTACCTTCTTGTTTGGCCATAGTGTCTTGTGCCACGATTTGCAGCGTAACACTAAAAAAAAGTATGCACAGCCAAAGTTTATTCATTCTATTTATTCTTCTCCCTGCGGGTGACATTGCAAACATGCATTGCTTTGGTACACATAGCCGTTCACATCATCATGCTCATCGGCCATTTCACCAGCTGGGTGACAATTTAAGCAGTCAAATATGCCAAAGTTGTTTGTTGCCATATGGCAATCTGTACACGAGTTCCATACACCTTCATGTTCTCCACTGTAAATGGGGAAGAACTTCGTGTCATGGTCAAAGGAAGCAGGCATCCATCCTGGATTGGTAGTATGGCAAGAGACACAGTCTGTCGGGAAATTAGCGGCTTGATGGTTGGGGTTTGAGGTTTGTGCATAATCTTGCATATGGCAAGCAAAGCAATCTGTAGGTGTGTTGTTGAAATTGCCGTTATCATGGCACGCATTGCAATCTTGAATGTCGTGCCCGAGAGTCAATGGAAAAAAATCATGGATAATATTGGCGCCGTTCCATCCAAAACCTAACGGATCGTGGCATTCAATACAATCGGTTGAGAAACCAATTGTGGTATGATTTGGATTTTGGGCAGCAAAATAATCATCGCGATGGCATTCAATACATTCGTTTCCCAACCGATTGAAAACAAGGCTAGACTCCAATTCGTGACATTCTACACAGCTTAAATTACTGTGTGCACCAATTAACGGAAAACCATTTTGTTCATGTAGTTCTGGTATTTCAAACACCAACCAATTATCTGTAGTATGACAGCGAACACAATCGTTGCCCACACTTTGAGCATGAACATCGGTATGGCATGAAAAACAATCGGTGGGCGTTTGGTCAAATACCAAATCGTCATGGCAGGATTTACAATCTACCAAGGCATGGGTGCCTTCAAGTTCAAAATCTGTAGTGCTGTGGTCAAATTGAAGCGTTTCAAAATCGATTTCCCATCCACCAGGATTATGGCAAGAAGCACAATCTATCTGTAAATTTGCGCCGTGAGGCGACTGTCCCAACACGCTAAGTGTGGAAAGCACAAGAAATGCTATAAATGACAGTCTTTGCAATCTAATGTATTAAGTCTGTATATCACAGACGTTTGGCCTTGGTTGTTTTCTACTTCGTGACAGGCTCTGCAGTCAATTTGCGCATGCTTTCCTTCCAACGGAAAACGCGTTGTATTATGATCAAATTTTTCTGGCAGCCAACTATCAGTAACATGGCAGCGTGTACAATCGGTAACCCCGTTTATGGCAAACGCATCGTCATGCACATTGTTGTGGCAAGAAGCACAGTCTACCTCTAAATTAATAAAATTTTGCGATAACGAATTTGAATTCTCCGATTTTTCGAAGTGACATGCCCTACATGATACTTTTTGGTGGGCTCCAGTCAGGGGCCAATCGGTTTGGTCATGGTCAAAAGTTACTGAGGTCCAAGCATCATTATTATGGCAAGAAGCACAATCGTTTTCTGGATAGTATTCCTGTGGAATAGCATCTTTATGAAAGTTCTCATGGCAATCTATACAGCTAGTGCCAAGGTTTGAGAACCGCCATTTCTCATCGTCTTCGCTCACGTGGCAGGCAAAACATGGGGTGGCGATATGAGCGCCTTCCAACGGAAAATCGGAAGCCTGATGGTCATCAATGGTGAAAAGTGTAAACTCAAATCCTTTCTCCAAACTATGGCATTCTTTACAGTCGGTTACGATTCCATTTTCAGTGAAGTCTCCATTGTGGTAATCGTCGTGGCAATTGGTACATGAAGAGAAATCTATCGGATTCGAAAAACTTTCGGTATGGCAAGACCTGCAATCTACATCTAGGTGTTGGCCTTCCAGCGGGTAGTCGGTCACCGAATGATCAAAGAAATCCATATTGTTGAGCGCTAGAAAGCTTTCTTCCTTATGGCATTTGGCACAATCTTGCCCAAATTTATTCTCATGCGGATCAGCATGGCAGGCTACACAATTGTTTTCCGCCACATTTTGGCGATCTTGAAATATAGAAGTGACGTTATTGGTGTTGTCGTGGCAAGAGAAGCAATCGATGGCTTTATGCCTACCGTTCAGATCGAAATCGGTTACATTATGGTTAAAATTTCCT
>JAWWCH010000194.1:0-4702 GCA_033720575.1 Marinirhabdus sp. | reverse complement strand
GGAGTTGGAAGTTGGGACTTGGGCGTTGGGAGTTGGGAGTTGGGAGTTGGGAGTTAGTAATCTATGAATAAAACTGAATTATATTTTCAATTTTTATGGGACTCCCCTACAAAACGTTCAGTTTGAGTTTTAAATTTGAAAAACTAATTATTTGGCAAAAAGCTATGGAATTAGGCGAAGACACACATAAACTATCTAAATCTTTTCCAAAAAGTGAACGATATAACCTTAGTTCACAAATTAGGCGCGCTGGCGATTCAGTAGCTTTGAATATTTCTGAAGGATCTATTTTACAATCAAATCGAGAATTCAAAAAATTCTTGGGCTATGCCATTCGTTCTATTGCTGAAATTGTAACTTGCCTTCATAAAGCTGTAAGGCGAAATTATATAGATATAAACATGTTCAACAAACTATACAAAGACTGTTTCAATCTCATAAACATGACGATATCATTCAGAAATTCTTTGACATAGCAATTATAATTATCTCAAAAAAATCACAAACCATCATAATTAAATTTTCAAGGTGCCACTAAAAATGCTTCTAGCTCCCTGCTTCCAACTTCAATCCATTAAAGTTTGCCTTGTTGCAATTATTCTTGGTACGGTATTCCTATCAGCTTGCTCCAACCAAAACAAAAATTCAAACGACCACCTCGTCTTCCGCTACAACGAACACAGTAATATCGCCTCTTTAGACCCTGCATTTGCAAGAAATCCGCAGACTATTTGGCCCACCAACCAGTTATACAATGGTCTGGTGCAATTAGATGATTCGTTGAACGTTCAACCCGATATTGCCCAGTCCTGGGAAATCAATGATTCTACCTTCACCTATACCTTCAGACTTCGGGATGATGTGTATTTCCATAAAAATGGCGTGTTTGGCCCTGATTCTACCCGAACGGTAACCGCTGCCGATTTTGTCTACAGTTTTGATCGTCTAACCGACCCAAAAGTGGCGTCTCCAGGAAGTTGGGTGCTTCAAAATGTTGCGAATTATTACGCTGAAGACGATAGCACTTTTGTCATTCAACTACAACAGCCCTTTCCCGCCTTTTTAGGGCTTCTGTCTATGAGGTATTGTTCCGTAGTTCCCAAGGAAGCCGTAGAGTTCTACGGAAGCACCTTTCGGCGAAACCCCGTGGGTACAGGTCCGTTTCAATTCAAATTATGGGAAGAGAACATCAAATTGGTGCTTCGAAAAAATCCGTTGTACTTTGAAACAGATGAAGCCGGAAACCAATTGCCCTATTTAGAAGCCGTAGCCATCACTTTCTTACCCGACAAACAAAGTGAGTTCTTGCAGTTCGCACAGGGCAAATTGGATTTTATCAGCGGATTGGATAACTCATACAAAGACGAGATCATTACCACTACGGGAACACTTCAACCCGCCTATGAAAACGATGTAAACTTGATCACCACCCCGTATTTGAATACCGAGTATCTCGGTTTTTTCATGCCTTCAGAAACACCAGAAGTACAAAGCAAACTGATACGTCAAGCCGTGAATTACGGTTTTGACCGTGTAAAAATGGTGAAATACCTTCGGAACGGGATGGGAATTCCTGCTGAGCATGGCTTCATTCCAAAAGGTCTTCCAGGTTTTGAAGCGATTGAGGGGTATACCTATCAACCTGAAACATCTCGGGCATTGGTACAACAGTATATTGATGAAACAGGGGATACCGAACCGGAAATCACAATTGGCACCAACAGCCAGTATTTGGACGTTTGTGAATACATTCAGCGGGAGCTTGAAAAATCTGGGATCAAGGTTGAAATTGACGTAATGCCACCCTCTACACTCCGGCAGATGAAAAGTAGTGGCGAGTTGGACATATTTAGAGCCAGTTGGATTGCCGATTATCCCGATGCCGAAAACTATCTCTCTTTGTTCTATAGCGAAAACTTCACTCCCAATGGCCCAAATTATACCCATTATAAAAATGCAACCTTCGATAGCCTGTATGTGGCAGCACAACGTATTTCTGACATTCAGCAACGGAAACACTTATATACCAAAATGGATAGCATCATAGTTTCTGATGCGCCCGTAGTGCCGTTGTATTACGATATGGCCGTTCGATTTGTACGGAAAAATGTAAGCGGATTGGGTATCAATCCACAGAATTTTTTGTTTTTAAAACAAGTTCAAAAGGAGCCGAATAAAGATTCCCATTAAACTCTTTAAATCACCATTTTTTGGCCGTTTTCTGCTGAATTTTCACGATAAACCACAGCTTTTGTAACCTTTTATCGCTAACTGCGTACAATTATAAAACAATGATATGGCGTTCGTGGGATATATTGCTTCAGTTATAGCGAGAAAATCGAACGACGCCCGCAAGGAGCGTAAAAAAGCTTCATTTCAAAAGAAAACTTCCTACGGAACAGGCATCTATAAAAAATTTGTCGACCACCAACATATGAGTGCGTCAGAACTATCGGCCTTCCAAGTAGAACTTCAGAAAAAAAACAGGAGCCATACCCTCAAAATGGTGGTGCTTGTTTTGCTTTCAGCAATTGTTACGGGAGTACTCGTCTATTACGGATTAGAGTACCTTACTATTAACTTTTAACATACAACTTATGGGGTTTGGAGGTTCTGTGGCTGCGATGATCGCATCCATAAAGGCAAACAATGCACAACGTGCAATTCGGAAATCAAATTATAAAGATTCGGTTAAGAATGGTTCGGTAGGCTATGGCAAACTGATAGACCATAAAAAGATGAGTCCAACCGAATTTGCAGCATTCAAGGAAAAATTATTACGACAAAAAAGGCTGAGTCCAGAAAAACGTGGCTTCTAGCCGGCATCTCCATTCCAGCCGCAATGGGCCTATTGTACCTTATAGGGTACATCATAGCGGGTTGAGGGTTATCCTCTTCTCCACTGTGCCGTCATCTCAAACACCGCTTCGAGGATCGCCTTGTCGTCATCGGTAAACGGAACACTACGTCGTGCCATGACCACTTCAGCCACTTCAAAGGCTTTATTGGTTTTGTAGGTGGTCATTCCACCACTACCGCCCCAACTAAAACTGGGAATAAAATTTCGTGGGAACCCGCTTCCGAAGATATTGGCGCTCACACCAACCACGGTACCCGTGTTAAACATGGTGTTAATGCCACATTTGCTATGGTCACCCATCATCAAGCCGCAAAATTGGAGTCCGGTGCGCGCAAAACCTTCAGTCTCATAATCCCAAAGTCGCACCTCTGCATAATTATTCTTTAGATTACTATTATTGGTATCGGCACCCAGGTTACACCATTCGCCAAGCACTGCATTCCCTAAAAACCCATCATGTCCTTTGTTTGAATAGCCAAAGATCACCGAATTATTGAGCTCACCTCCTACTTTACTGTGCGGACCAACGGTACATCCAGGGTAGATCTTAGCGCCCATTTTTATCGTGGCATGATCGCACAAGGCGAAAGGTCCGCGTACCATACTCCCTTCCATGATTTCGGCATTTCTACCGATGTAGATGGGACCGTCCTTGGCATTTAACGAACATAAAGGAAGCACGGCCCCTTCTTCTATAAAAATATGTTCTCGATGCAGGGCTACCACGGTTTCTGGAATAGGCTGTGACGTTCTATCCTTTGTCAAGAGATCAAAATCTAGTGCGATGGCCTCGGCGTTTTTGGAAAAGATATCCCAAGTGTGTTCGATTCGCAACACCGAATCGGTATAGGAGGTAATTTTATAGGAGTCAAAATCTGGTTCTTGACCGGCTGTAGCATAAAATGCGATAGGTTCATCATCCTGAAATATCGCTTGATTTTCTTCTAGCTTTTGAATGAGGTCTACTAGCGGCGCAGTTGGGATAAACGAGGCATTAATGAATATGTTTGCCTCCATTTCAACCATGGGCCATTTATTGGAAAGGTAGTCTTCGGTTACGGTAGTTGTGGTGAACCCTAGGTGTTTTTCCCACTTCTCCCGAAGCGTTAAAATACCAACCCGAATGTCGGCTACGGGCCTTGTAAAGGTGAACGGTAACAATTGATTGCGAACGCTTCCGTCAAAAAGAATATAATTCATGTTGTGATCGAATTAGGAGTTTGGTCACCATACCGTTTTATTCTGGGGCTGCTCTACAACCTGCTCGGTACAGTGTCATTACGTTTCTCAAAAATAACCAACATAATTGAGAAAATTGGGATTCCGACAGAATTAGGAAGGCTGTATTCCTTTTAAACTGTGCTATATAAAAAAAGCCTCCGATAATTCGGAGGCTCTAGTATATAACTAAGAATTGCAAAGAGACTATTCGTCTTCTTTCGCTTCTTCTTGCTTTGCTGGTTTTTTGAATTTTGCGTATTTGTTCTTGAACTTGTCGATACGTCCTGCGGTATCGATAAGCTTAGACTTCCCAGTATAGAACGGGTGAGACGCTCTAGAGATTTCCATTTTTACCAATGGGTACTCAACACCATCTACCTCTAGGGTTTCTTTGGTCTCTGCAGTTGACTTCGTTAAAAATACTTCGTCATTAGACATGTCTTTGAACGCTACTACTCTATAATTTTCTGGATGTATTCCTTTTTTCATCGTCTTGTAATTTTACTTCTCCGATTTTGAGTGTGCAAATGTAAGGATATTTCAACATTCTGCAAGATAAATATTTTAAATTTTTCTATAAAATTGCCAGCGTAGTATTGTGACATCTAACACAAACGTATT
>JAWWCH010000193.1:0-4739 GCA_033720575.1 Marinirhabdus sp. | reverse complement strand
ACCCATCATCCATCACCTTTCAAACTTTTAAACCCTAAACTTTTAAATGGTTGTTCACTATCGTACCTTTGCATTCGCAATCAAAAACATCTACTATGTCGAAATATGACGTTGCCGTTATCGGTTCAGGCCCTGGAGGGTATGTAGCCGCTATTCGTTGTGCCCAACTGGGTATGAAAACCGCAATTATTGAAAAATACAATACCTTAGGAGGAACCTGCCTTAACGTGGGATGCATTCCTAGTAAGGCTTTATTGGACTCATCACACCATTACGAGGAAGCCGTCAAGCATTTTGAGGAGCACGGAATTGAAATTCCTGCGGAAGTGAAAATCAATTTCAAAAAGATGATAGAGCGCAAAGCTTCTGTTGTAGACCAAACTACGAAGGGCATTGACTTCTTGATGAACAAAAATAAAATTGATGTGTATACAGGAATGGGATCTTTCAAAGATGCCACGCATATTACTATCGATGGCGAAAAGTCTGAAACCATTGAAGCTACCCATACCATAATTGCTACCGGAAGTAAGCCAGCTACCTTGCCATTCATTGAATTAGATAAAGAGCGCATTATTACTTCTACGGAAGCCTTGAGTCTCAAAGAGATTCCGAAACACATGATTGTGATTGGTGGAGGAGTCATCGGTCTCGAATTGGGGCAGGTGTACCGTCGCCTTGGTGCTGAGGTTTCAGTGGTGGAATATATGGATCGCATTATTCCAACCATGGATGCTGCCCAGAGTAAAGAACTTACCAAAGTGATGAAAAAACAGGGCGTAAAATTCTTTGTGTCCCACAAAGTTTCCGAAGTCACCAGAAAAGGGAAAGAAGTGGTTGTGACCGCTACCGATAAAAAAGATAAAAAAGTCACTTTTAAGGGAGACTACTGTTTGGTTTCTGTTGGAAGAAGACCGTATACCGATGGATTGAAAGCTGAAAACGCAGGCGTGAAAATCACAGAGCGTGGACAAATTGACGTAAATGAGCACCTTCAAACCAACGTTAAGAATATTTATGCCATCGGGGACGTGGTACGCGGAGCCATGCTTGCCCATAAAGCGAGTGAGGAAGGTTCATTGGTTGCTGAAATCATTGCCGGACAAAAGCCGCATATCGATTACAACCTTATTCCTGGCGTAGTGTATACTTGGCCCGAAGTGGCTAGTGTTGGTAAAACCGAAGAACAACTAAAAGAGGCCAAAGTTTCCTATAAATCTGGACAATTCCCAATGCGCGCCCTTGGTAGGAGTCGTGCCAGTGGTGATACTGACGGATTTGTAAAAATCTTGAGTGACGAGAAAACCGATGAAATCTTGGGAGTGCATATGGTGGGAGCCAGAGCGGCCGACTTGATAGCCGAAATGGTCGTGGCTATGGAATTTAGAGCGAGCGCTGAAGATATAGCCCGCATGAGCCATGCACATCCAACCTATGCCGAAGCTACGAAAGAAGCAGCATTGGCCGCCACAGCAGATCGTGCCCTTCATATTTAATTCGATTTTAAATACTTTAAAAAAACCATTCCTCTATTTTAGGAATGGTTTTTTTGTTTTAATATCTTTCTCCTTCGTATGCGACAGATAGCCAAAAAATCATATACTCTCACACCTAATTTCAAGCGGAAACTATTGGAATGGGCTTCACAATTTGAAGAAGTGGCATGGCTTGATAGCAATGGCCATCAAGAAAAATACAGTCGCTTTGAGGCGATTTTGGCAGTGGATGCGTTTACCGCCATACGCACCGATTATTTTGGAGCCTTTGATCGGCTCGATGAATATCAACGCATCACGAAAGATTGGTTGTTTGGGTATTTAAGTTACGATCTCAAAAATGATGTGGAAGCATTGCGGTCTGAAAATTATGACGGACTCGAATTTCCGGATCTCTATTTTTTCCAACCCAAAAAAGTATTTCTGTTTACGGAAGCCACTGTAGAAATACACTACCTGAACATGGTAGCTGATGAAATGGAAAGCGATTGGGAAGCCATTCAGCATACCGCGTTTTCAGAAAATGAGCATTCTATGCCTGTGAGTATTAAATTGCGTACTTCCAGAGAAAACTACGAGGCGAAAGTCACAACAATGCTTGATCATATCATGCGTGGTGATATCTATGAAGCCAATTTTTGTCAAGAGTTTTATGCTGAGAACACCACGATAGCTCCTTTGACTGTATACGATAGGCTGAACGATATTTCTAGTCCGCCCTTCGCGTCCTATATGAAGTTTGGGGCTCATCATATTCTGTCTGCTTCACCTGAGCGATATCTTCAGAAACATGGAAGTAGCGTGATATCTCAACCCATAAAAGGTACGGCTAAACGATCTACGGAAAATAAAGAAGATCAAACGATAAAGGAATCCCTGGCCAAAGACCCGAAAGAACGCAGCGAGAACATTATGATTACAGATTTGGTTCGAAATGACCTTTCGCGCTTGGCAAAGAAGGGATCGGTACGGGTTGAAGAATTATGCAAAGTGTATACGTTCAATCAGGTGCATCAAATGATTTCTACCATAGGCTGTGAAATCGAGGAAGGTATTTCACCAGTCGAAATCGTAAGACGTACCTACCCTATGGGAAGTATGACAGGGGCTCCAAAAATTAGTGCCATGAAAATCATAGAAACCTTGGAAGATGCCAAAAGGGGGGTGTACAGTGGCGCTGTGGGATATTTTATGCCTGACGGAGATTTCGATTTTAATGTGGTCATTCGCAGTATCTTGTATCATGAGTCGAAAAAGTATATCAGTTTTTCCACGGGTGGCGCAATTACCGCCAAATCGGATGTAGAGACAGAGTACGAAGAATGCTTGCTCAAGGCCAAAGCAATGCGAAGCGTGTTGGAATAAGTGAAATAAATACTGTACTTGTTTATGTTTTAAAAACAGCATAAACATAAATTATGTATTTTATAGTGCATAAAAGTAATTTATGCACTTTTAATAGCATAAAATTGTATATTTGTAAAAAAGATACCATGGAGTACGCCGTAATTTCTGGGGATATTATTTCTTCTACGAGCCTGAATAGCGCAGATAAGCAGGTATTAACCGAACAATTGACCCAATTGTTAACTGATCTTCAGCAACACTTTAACGTATACGCACGTCTCATAAAGGGAGATTATATAGAATGTGTAGTTCCAGAAGCGGGCCGCGCCCTTCAGGTTTGTTTGGCCATTAAGAGTTTTGTGAAAACCATTCCGATTTCGGAGGAAACCATGAGCGCTGAAAAGCAACGCGCAAAGCTCTTTAAGGAATACGGAGTGCGTTTGGCCATAGGGTATGGCAGCTTAGACCGTTTTTTGCCAGAGGAAGGGATCATTGATGGGGAAGCAATTTACCTTTCGGGCCGTACCATCAATACAAAGTCGACCCACGACAAAGAACGAATCGTAATAAAAAACACCTTGTTCTTTGCTTCAAAAGAAGAAAAGACCACTAGAAAATGGTCTGCATTTTTAGAACTTTTAGATGTTTTGCTGAACAAAGCCACCCAACGTCAGTGCCAGGTAGTCTACCTCAAACTCCTAGGGAATAACGAGGCGAATATTTCGGAAATACTCGGTATCGATCAATCTGTAGTGAACCGACATTCAACAAATGCCGGTTGGAATGCCATTGACACCGCAATTAGCTACTTTTATGAGTCTATAACCCGATAATCATGGATATCACATCATTTCTACTGCTGCAATTCTTGGCGCATCTGTTGGCCGATTTTTTCTTTCAAACAAATGCGATGGCCCATCAAAAAAACACGTTAGGGTTTAAGAGTCGCCTATTGCCGCTTCATGTTTTCATCGTGTTTGCGTGTTCTTGGTTGCTTTCATTTCAAATTGAATTTTTCGTAGCAGCCGGGGTTATTGCAATTATCCATTATATCATAGATGGTTTGAAGGCCAAAGCGAACCGACACTCGTATTTTTGGAAATATGCCTTCTTCGTAGATCAGCTTTTACACATTTTGGTATTTTTAGGGATTTCCTTGCTATTTGAAGCCTATCATGGATTTAACTTTATAGTAGAACTACCTTTTTCAAAAACGCAGATTGCAATCGCCATCGCCTATTTGTGTTGTCTAAAACCTGCCAACATTGTGATCAAGGAAGTATTTCGCTCTTCCCAAATAGACGTGGCAATTGCCTTACAAGAAAAAGCTGAAATCTTAGATGGCGCAGATGAACTTCCCAATGCGGGAAAACTTATAGGGATTTTGGAACGAATCTTGGCACTAACTTTCATTCTCATTGGTCAGTATCAGGCAGTCGGATTTTTAATTGCGGCAAAATCGGTATTACGATATAAAGATACAGACACGCTCAAGACCGAGTACGTACTGATTGGTACCATGCTGAGCTTTGGTATTGCTGTGGTTTTCGGTATTTTAGCGGGAGTGATATAATTCCATGATTTCAGCATTTAAATCTCACCTAAAGACTACATTCCCCTTCGTCGGAAAGGCCAAGCTATTGGTGGCGTGCAGTGGCGGGCTAGATAGTGTTGCCCTTGTACACTTACTGCACAATCTTAATTACGATATTGCTATTGCACACTGCAATTTTAACCTACGTGAAAGGGAAAGTGACGAAGACGCGCTATTTGTAGAACAATTGGCTTCCGATCTCAATGTAACTTTCCATATGGAAGGCTTTCAAACAAAAAGGTATGCAAAGGAAGAAGGTGTTTCTACTCAAATGGCAGCACGCGACCTGCGATATGCTTGGT
>JAWWCH010000192.1:0-4753 GCA_033720575.1 Marinirhabdus sp. | reverse complement strand
GGCGGTGCCCCTAACGAATTCGATTATGAACACTTTTTGCAATTTTTGCCTGGGGGTGGTGATGGCAACTTCCAAAGCTCACAAGATCCAGTTGGGAGTGATATCAATGGGTTGTATTGGGATTATACCGGAATTTATAATGTAGATGATGTGCCCGGCGATTTCTATTTGAAATATTTAACACTCGATTATGATTATATGGGCAATGAATACTTCGAATTGAACGTTATCAATGATACTACCATACAGCTCTTGCACGAAACCTCAGGAACCGTGTACACCTTTAAGGGTAGAGGATATATTGAGATCCGAAACAGCCGCGGTAAATTAAGAATCCCCAAGGCTACTATAGTAAAACAAATGAAAAAGATTAGTCCCTTCTAATCGTTACGTCTTTTAAGACAACAATATATACAACTTTTTTGGTTGGTTATGACCGCCCTGAAGTCCGTTCTTGGATAGAGGGGCGGTTTGTTTTTTAGGCGTTCCCATGCCAAGGCGCGGTCGGGCCTGCCTGTCGATAGACAGGTCTTCGGCGGTACGCGGTACCTCACCTCAACCTCTAACGCGAAGTTTACTTGTAAAAGTTCATCTCGTCCAAATATTCCCACACGTTCTGCGGTAGCATTGGCCGTATGTTTTTTCCGTTCTTAATGCCCTTTCTGATAAAGGTTGATGACAGTTCCATGATGGGCGCGGCAACTTCAACGATTTTTGGATGGCCTTCGAATTGGGTTTCCACCGTACCTTCAGATATTCGTGGATACACATATAAGGTGTAGCGTTCAATGATTACTTCATAGTTTTTCCACTTGTGCAAGCTCTTCAGATTGTCTTCACCCATGATCAGGCAAAATTCCTGCTCCGGATATTTTTCTCCCAGTACGGCTAAGGTGTTCACGGTGTAATTGGGTTGAGGTAGATCAAACTCAATCGTGCTCGCTTTTAGTTTTGGGTAGTCTTCCAACGCAATACGCACCATCGCCAAACGGTGGTGATTGTCTAAAAGCGTGCTTTTTTTCTTGTGCGGATTGTGGGGCGTAACTACCATCCAGACTTCATCCAACCCGCCAAACTCTACCATGTGGTTGGCAATGGTAAGATGCCCAACATGTATCGGATTAAAAGTTCCGAAATACAATCCAATTTTTTTACTCTTCTTCGCCGACATCCGTAAAAATAGGTTTAGCTATGTGTTGCTCAACAAGCCGTTCAGCCTCTTCCAGCGCGTGGTCTAAACGATCGTTTTCAATGATAAAATCGAACCGCGGTGCCGTAGCCATTTCAACAGAAGCCTTGGCAATGCGCATGTTTATTTTTTCTTCACTTTCTGTAGACCGTTTTTTCAATCGAATCTTTAATTCTTCCACACTGGGTGGTTTTACAAAAACGGCAAGCGTACGTTCTGGGTATTTTTTCTTGATTCGTAATCCGCCCACCACATCAATATCAAAAATGACATTCTTGCCCTTGGCCCAGATCCGTTCTATTTCACTGTTTAAGGTGCCGTAGAAGTTGTCACGATACACTTCTTCCCATTCCAGGAATTCGTTGGCCTTCATCTTCTGTTTAAAATCCTTGATGGTCAAAAAATAATAGTCTTTGCCATGCTCTTCTTTTCCCCGAGGGGGGCGAGACGTGGCAGAAACTGAAAATTCTAAATTGAGTTTTTCAATTTTTAAAAGATGCCTAACGATTGTGGTTTTGCCGCTCCCGGAAGGTGCCGAGAATACTATGAGTTTACCGCCTTCTTTCATTATAAAACGTTCAATGCCTGTTCTTTGATTTTTTCGAGTTCGTCTTTCATCTGCACCACCATTTGCTGCATGGGCGCAAAGTTTGATTTAGACCCAATGGTGTTGATCTCTCTTCCTATTTCTTGGGTGATGAATCCTAACTTCTTTCCGTTGGAATCTTCAGACGCAATGGCTTCCCTAAAATAGTCGAGGTGGTTTTGCAACCGTACTTTTTCCTCGGTGATGTCATACTTTTCAAGATAGTAGATCAGTTCTTGTTCAAATCTGTTCTCGTCTACCCGTTCTTCCAATTCAGAAACGGCGGTGCGCAATCTCTGGCGGACATTTTCAATTCGGTCTGCATCAATTTCGGCAACGTCTTTCAACAGGTTTTCAATGGCATCAATCCGATTCAGAAAATCATTTTTGAGGACCTCACCTTCATCACTTCTATAGGTGTTTATTTCCGTTAAGGCCACTGCTATTGCCTTCAAAATTTCTTCATACTCATCTTCATCAATTTCGTCGCGCTCGGTTTTCAATGCATCGGGCATTCGAACGGCCATTTTTAGCAATTCAATGGGTGACCCATCTGCCACCTGTTTCAATTGCGCCATATATTCTTTAACAAGGGCTGTATTCACTTGGGTGTTGGTGGCTTCACCAGTCATTTCAATATAAAGGCTAAAGTCTACCTTTCCTCTTGTTAGCGCACCAGCGAGAATGTTCCGGATCTTGAGTTCTTTTTCACGATAGGAAGATGGAATTCGGGTGTTGATATCCAAATTCTTGCTGTTCAGCGACTTAATTTCTATGGTGATTTTTTTGCTAGGAAGTTGTACCACGTGCTTTCCATAGCCCGTCATTGATTGGATCATAGTTCACAATTTGAGGCAAATATACGGAAATGGTGGCCGTAAACCCGAATCACTTTGGGTTTCCGTTTTTATCGAAATTTTTGTCTAAGTAAATTTCTGTGGCGGGCATGGTGCAAATAATCAGTAGAGAATGTGCAATAACGGTGACGATAAAATTATAGTCGGGAAAGAGCAGAAATACGATCAAAGGAAATAATAGAAAATACCATTGCCAACGATAAAAAATGGAGGTCCAGTATGCATTGGCCGCGTCCCAAACTTCTTGGTTGGCCATACTCCGCCTAGTGCGATATCCATATATCCAATTGATTTGTTTGGGTGGTTTTTTTTTGAAATAGTACGCCAATACTATGAAAACCGCTATATAGGCTAAACCTCCGTAAAGTTGTACATCACTTTCCATTTAAGAAATCGAGAGTTCGTTGTTCAGAATAATACACCGCATTGGTGTCGTGAAATCCGACATGTCCGCCGTGCTTCGGACTTTCAAGATACACGTTTTTCGATTTGGAAGCAAATTCAGATGGATAGCATTTGGGAGAGAGGAAGCTGTCGTTTTGTGCATTCAGGATAAGCACTTTATTAGAAATCTGTGGTAAAAACTGTAAGCTGCTGCTTTTTTCATAATAGTCGTACGCATCTCTAAAACCGTGCGCCGGGGCCGTATACAAATTGTCAAAATCGAGCAGGGTGCGTACTTTTTTGTATTCGTCTCTCGACATCTTTTCTGGGAAATGCGCCATTTTGCGCTTGTACTTTTTCTTGAGATCGGTAATAAACGTTCGGTTGTACACAAAATTTTCAAATTGAATCAGCCTTTCTAGCGATCCTCGTAAGTGCAAGGGAGCAGAGATGGCAACGCCCTTTGAAATTTGACTAGGAACTGAATGGCGTTCTCCTAAGTATTTAAGCACCAAATTGCCTCCCAGACTAAAACCGATGAGGGCAATCTCATCATAGGTTTTGTTCGTGAGGATATGGTGGATGAGTTCTGAAAGGTCTTCGGTTCTTCCTGAATTGTAGGACAAGTAAAGTCGATTTTCTTCGCCACTGCAACCGCGATGGTTCATGGCCGCAACATCCCATCCGTTCTCATTGAGAATGCTTGCCTGTCCTTGCATATAGACCCGCTGGGCGTTTCCTTCTAACCCGTGTAACAAGAGGGCCACCTTCCCCTTCTTTTTGTCTGCGAAAGACCAATCAATGTCGATAAAATCACCATCAGACAATTCCAATCGCTCCCGTTCTTGTGCCACTTTGGGAATAGGACGCAATTTGGCAGAGTAAATGGTTGAAAAGTGACCATTTTTAAAAACGCCTCTCGCGCGATAGGGTGAAGAAATTAATGGCATATGCTACAAATAGTAGGGTATATTGATACCCAAAACATAAAGAATTGGATTTGATATATACGAAGCGGTAAAAGTAACAAAACCGAGACAAGATGCGGCAAAGCATCCCAGAGAAAGTTAAAAACAATGTCTTAACGAATAATTAAGATACCAATCGGTATCTTTGTGCATGCGAAACGGAGAACACACGAGAAATCGGATTCTAAAGGAAAGTGCCAACCTTTTCAATACGCAAGGGTATAAGGCGACTTCAATTAGTGATATTACCAAAGCTACTGGGTTAACCAAAGGTGCTATCTATAGACATTTTGATAACAAAAGTGACCTAGAGCAACAGGCCTTGCACAGTTTGGGAAGATTGATGTTTTCTGAATTGGGGACAACCATTCAAAAAGCGCCTGATTTTAAAAGTAAAATGCAAGCTACCTTTTCATTTTTTGAAAAGTATATGCACACTCCTTTATATGAAGGGGGCTGCCCATTGATGAATGCTGCCGTAGAAGCCGATGATACCAATTCAATATTACGGAAACAGGCTCTGCAAATGTTGTCGCAATTAAAAATTTCGCTAGAGAGAATAATTGAAAATGGGATTAAGAACGGACAAGTACAGGAAGATACCGATGCGAATTATTACGCCACCATTTTTATAGCCACGCTCGAAGGTGGAATTATGATGAGCAAATTAGAACAGAACAGTTCGGCCATTTTAAGTACCATTTCACATTTGAAAAGGGTGGTAGAATCAATAGAGAAATAGAAAATATTTAAATATCGATGCCAAATG
>JAWWCH010000191.1:0-4802 GCA_033720575.1 Marinirhabdus sp. | reverse complement strand
GAAGCAACAGTTTTTGAACTATTTTCCGAAAATCGAAAAACTTCAGAAAGAGGGTGATGTCGATCCGTATGAGGAGGTCGTAGGATGGTTTTTTGAACAGTCTGGCGGATTCGAGTTGCTTGACAGCTTTGATGACGATGCCTTTCTATTACAGTTAGACAGAATTGAGCCACTAGACGAACTACTTGAAACATACGCACCTGATATTTCCGAAAAAGACAAGCCTTTTTTCAAAGAAGTAATCTTGTGGGCTCTGGTTGAATTCAAAAAGCTGAGTAAGTACAATTTGAGCAACGGACTCAGATTTAAAGATGTGTATGGTGGCTATATCAGCGGACTCTAAGACTGAAAATTTTTCACTGACATTTTTTCATTTCCAGTAAATTGAACCTAAAAATGGGGCTCAATAATGAATCGAATTTTTAAAAAATTGCTAAAATTTTTAGTGAGACTGTCATTTCCCTGATTTGGAATACCATTTGCCTATGACAGATTGAAATTAAGTCTAACTAAAATTTTTTATCATGAGCAATTTAGTAAAGAGCGAAAAAAATGGAAGTTTGGCAAACAAAGGCATGGTGGGAACCTTCCCGACATGGTCTTCATGGATTGATGAAATGTTCAGCAATGATTTGCCAAGCGTTTTTAAATCGAATTTCAACACGGGACTAAGCCTTCCGAAGGTCAACATCTCGGAAACAGATGATCGTTTCTCGGTACATCTTGCGGCACCTGGTATGAAGAAAGAAGATTTTAAAGTTGAAGTAGATAATCAAGTACTTTCAATTTCTTCAGAAATGAACAAGGAAACTTCAAACGAGGAGGATACTTTTACCCGAAAGGAGTTTGAGTATGCATCCTTCAGCAGAAGTTTTACATTGCCAGAGTCTGTAGATGCTGAAAACATCAAAGCTTCGTATGAAGATGGTATTCTTAAACTATCACTTCCGAAAAAAGAGGAAGCTAAAAAGAAGCCAGTGAGAACCATTAAAATTTCTTAATTTACTTCTTAAACTAAAATTGTAGAGGACCGCTTTAGAGCGGTCTTTTTATATTTAGGTAATGAATGACACTGTTGCCCAAAACGGTAGAGGAACATAAAACCATAAGATTCACATGTAGACTCATATAGCACCGCATTGAGTATATATCCAAGAAGGTTTGAAAAAAATGATCAATGGTGAATTAAAACCTGATATCTAAAAGTTGTTTGAGTGCCTTTAAAGCTTAATCTTAGCTCATCTCAGAAACGGCTTTTACAACCAACATAATTCCGCTGAGTACCATAATGCTAATGAGCCAGCGTCTAAAGGCAAGCTTGCTCATACGTTGCAACAGCCATTTTCCGATCAAGTTCCCAAGTATGGCGCCCAACCCCATAGCAATTCCCAACCAAATAAGTTCTTTTGTTAAGAGTCCGAAAAAAGCATAACTACCAATTTGAGCGATGCCAAGAAAAAAAGATTGCGCCGATTTGGTACCGATTAATTCTTCTTTATCGATTCCAGCATTAAGAAGAAATGGATTCAAAATAGGGCCCATGCCGCCCGTGAACGTTCCAACGATGGCTATAAAGAAGCCCAAGGGAATAAAATACCAGAGCCGCATAGGAAAGGAACGTTCCTTCTTCCCAAAACGATACTGAAAGAAGGTGCTGATCAAGAAAAGCCCCACGAGTATTTGAACCCATGAGATATTGATTTCAGAAAACAGCCAACTGGCAACTATGGCTCCCAGCATCGCTGAGGGCACATAATACCAGAACACTTGCCAAGAAATGTATTTCCAAAATATTATAATCCGACTGGGCCTACTGATAAATGTCCCCAAATTGATAACAGGTGCTGTTTTTGAAGTGCCTATTAAGAAGTTAAGGATTGGAATCTGCATCAAGGCCCCGCCGCCGCCACTAATGGTTGAGAGGGTAAAGGCTGCCGCACCTAGCACAAATAACCCCACTAGGAGCCATATTGATATGTCTGCTGGAAGTATGTCCATAAAAAACCCCGCACGAGGCGGGGATTGAATGCTTTGTCTGTAATTATATGTTTGGAATTGCCAATTCTTGACCCGGGTGGATCATGTCGGGATTTTTCAACTTGTCACGATTGGCTTCAAATATCGCATTGTACTTCATAGGATCACCGTAATAGTGCTTGGCTATTTTACTTAGTGATTCTCCGCTTTCCACAGTATGTCTCGCATAAACGGTGGTGTCAGCTACTTTTATATCAGCCATAATATCCTGTGGATTTTCACCACCGGAGGCCTTTATTTCATCCCACAATAGGTTCTTTTCATATTGTGTGTTAGGAGGGCCTGTGATGTGGAGTTTGTTGTTTTCAACTTTCACGTCTCCATTCTGAACGTTTAGTTTTTCGCCCAAATCCAATACGTTTTGATATTTTGCTTTAACCATGATTTTAATTTTTTAATGAAATCTAAAGATACAAAAAAAGAGTATTTCCATTCCTGTGGCGGCTCAACTTTTGAAATGCGAGCATACAACCTCCAAATTGTTGGTTTATACGTCTTTTGGCATACTATTTAACGTAACATTAGTGAATATTTAATATAATTTGGCGAATAAGCAACCTATATTTGATTCATAAAAATTAAAACCAACATTACTATGAAAATGATGAAATTATTTATGTCTGTTGCTGTGGTGGGTATGCTATTTACTGCTTGTAACGACGCTGAAAAGAAAGAAGCTGAAGCAAAGGCTGAGCAGGAAAAAATGGAAATGGAAGCCAAGCTCAAAGCTGAAGAAGAAGCCAAAATGGCCGAGGCAGAGCGTATGGAAGCGCAAAAGAATTCAATTGCTTCAATAGCGATGGGGAACGAGAATTTCTCTACGCTAGTGGTAGCTCTGAAAAGTGCAGATTTAGCACAAACGTTTATGGAAGAGGGTGAATACACTGTTTTTGCCCCAACCAATGATGCATTTGCAGCGGTTCCAAAATCAACCATGGATATGCTCTTGAAAACAGAGAACAAAGCAACTTTACAAAACCTTTTAAAATATCACGTAGTAAGTGGTGAATGGAAGGCTGACGCAGTTGTAAAGGCGATCAAAGACAATAATAACGCGTACAATGTCACTACTTTGGCTGGAGAAAATATTGTGTTGTCACTAGACGGTGAGAACGTAATGGTTAAAGATGCCAAAGGAAACAAGGCCAAAGTGGTCATGGCAGACGTTGATGCTTCAAACGGAGTGATACACGCTATCGATAAAGTTATAATGCCAAAAGGATAAGTCCTTTTATTTAGTTAAGTAAGTTAAAAAGACCCCTCGTGGGTCTTTTTTTATGCACTAAAATCAAGTTCTGGAAATTGAAGCTGTATAGCAGTGATGACTTGATCCTGCGAGAGCGCGGTAAATTTTGCATAGCGCTTTTCGCTATGTACATCAATAATTTCCAATAATGCGTCCTTAACAACGGTTTTGTCTTTCCATTGTCTGAGTGCATCTAATACTTTTGAGAGACAGCCCTTTTTATAACTTATTTGTCCCAAGACATGAACCAAAGTATCACGTACGCGCTTGGTTTTTTCAAACTGCAGTAGTTCCAGCAGTGGTAAAACATCCTCTGGATGCGTTCTGCCGCGAAGTTCAATGCCGTGACAAACTTGTCTGCGGATTTCCTTATCGGAGTGATTGATATATTTCTTGGCCCAACTTAAAGTGGGTTCAGGGTTTTTCTGACTCATTTTCTTTAGCGAACCTATTACGGCATTGCGTGCTTTGTGATGCGCGTCTTGCAATCCACTTTCAAAAAAGTCTTGCACCGGCTCAAATTGCCATATGCCGATTTCCCCAGCGGCATTGATCACCGTTTGCCGAACTAGCTCGCTCGAATGATTTGCTAACTGTTGTAAGAGTAGTATAGCATTTTTACGAAGGTCCGGGTATGCACTATAGCAACGGCCGTAGCCGAGGTACGCAGCCTTTCGGATGTACAGATCGTCGTCTTCGAAATAGGCTTCAACGGTCTCTAGCATAGTCGACTGAAGTGCTTTCAGCAGGTCATGTTGAATTTGAGCAACGCGTGCTACACGTTCCTGTTTGCTTAAGTCGTAAAACGCCATAGTTGTATCGTCTTTGAACTGAAATTAGTAACCGAACCTTTATGAAACCATTTCAATTATTGAAATGAATGTTGCATTCTTCGGCAAAACTAAGGGTTTTTCTTTGATAGATATTCATACTTCCGAAGGTCTTCTTCAGACGTCACCGTTTGGGTACTTCCTTCGTAAATCACGGTGTTTCGGTTTGCAATCTTTAAAACATCATGGAAGTAATGATCTGTCACCAAGATGCCTTTTTCATCCTTCAATTGAATTAAAAATGCTTGTAATTTTTCTTTGTGCAATGGCGCTAACATTGAAAACGGCTCGTCCAACAGCAAAAAGGGATGGGGGAGCTGCGATAATAGTACGACCTCCAAATATTTTAATTCCCCAAGAGACAAATCTCCTATTTTTTTGGCAGTAACCTTGGCCACGTGTTCGTCATAAAAAATAGCATCTTGAGCGGCTTCCGTAGTATGAATGATGGGAATGATATCTCGAACTTTCACTGTTTTTGGTAGAAATGAATGCTGTGGTCCATAGGCTATACACTGCTTCGGAAGGAGCGCAGTGGTGTTCACCTTAATTTTATCAATCGCAATGATGCCTCCATCGGCGGGTAACGTTCCAAATAGAATGTTGAGCAAGGTAGATTTACCTGAACCATTTCGCCCAAAAAGTCCTAAAATCTCTCCTTTTTCAATAGTTAAACTTGCGTCCTTTAG
>JAWWCH010000190.1:0-4808 GCA_033720575.1 Marinirhabdus sp. | reverse complement strand
CTGATACGCCTCAAGAGGTAGAAGGTTGCATCTATATGCACATGACCGCAACCGGACCCTGTATTTCGAGAAACACGGGAGTACGGAAGTCAACTGGCGATATTTTGGTGTTTTTGGATGACGACGCCCGAATCGGAACCGATTTTATCCATGAGATAACGGCACCCATTCGGTCGGGAAACTATCCAGTGGTGGCTGGGGCCATTTGTGACCCCGAAGGCAATTACTTGAATACTCAAGAACAGTATCTCACCAAGGGAAGCTATAATTTTATGAAAGTGATTACCAGCAACCCCAATCATGACCAATCTAGAATTACACTGGCGGTTCCGGGCTGCTGTATGGCCTTGACACGTGAGGTGTTTGATACCATCGGTGGATTTAATGAAAATTTTGACCCCACAGGTGCGGGTGAAGATCGGGATGTGGCGCTGAAATGTTACAAACACGGGTTCGCCATTTGGTACAATGCCAAAGCCAAGCTCTTACATGCGGTAAACGCGGCGGGAGGGTCACGTGATGTTGGTAGCCGAACCTTGATGTTGGATGTACATACTTATTTGATGTGTAAAGAACATTTTTCAGAACAGTTGGCACATACGCTACGTGATTCCATTATACAACGGTACAGAAAACAATTTCACCATGCGGTACTCAAAGGAAAGCTGGTTCGAACCAAATACGCATTGCTAAAGCAAGCCAAACAATTAATGCCCTAGCATGGAAATAGACGATCAAATAAAATTTTATGACGAGCGCTGGGGGAAGAAAAGCTACCTGAACTCTTTAAAATTGCGTCGCGCCAGTAAAATCATGGAGTATTTTACGGTGGTAAAGCGCAAGCTGAAACTTCCAAGAACCATTGACCTAGGCTGCGGCGATGGCCGTTTTATTGCTTTTATTGGCGAATTTACACCTGCGGAAGGCATCGAACTTTCTGAAGAAGCAGTACGCTTGGCCAAAGAAGCGTATCCGCACACCCAATTTCACCAAGGGAATGTGTTGGAATTCCCTTTTGAAAAGGAGGCCTATGATTTGGTGATTTCACAAGAAGTGATTGAACATATTGAAGAACAGCCTAAATATATTGCCGTGGCGGCAGACGTTCTGAAGCCAGGCGGCTATCTCATTTTAACTACGCCCAACAAAAAAGTGTTCGATCATATGGAAGGTGGCAACTGGTCTAACCAACCCATAGAAAAAGTACTTACTCCTACCGAATTGAAACGCTTGGTAGCTGAAAGGTTTGACATCCTTACCTATGAATCTATCATCATGAACTTCGGAAATCTAGGCTATTTCAAGCTCATCAACTACCGAGTGTTAATTGGAGGGTGTCGGCGATTGGGCCTTGAAGGTTTTCGTGAGTGGATATTGTCTAAATTAGGTTTCGGACTCCATCAGTGTATTTTAGCGAAAAAGAAATAATCCATCATACGGTCTCACATGCGCCCATCGGTTTCCATTATTGTTCCCAATTACAACCACGAAGCCTATTTACAGGAGCGTTTGGATAGTATTTTTAATCAGTCTTTCCAGGATATTGAGGTAATATTGCTTGATGATGCCTCGAGGGATGGGAGTGTTACCCTCCTTCAGCAATATAAAAACCACCCAAAGGTTTCGCATGTACTCTGCAATCAGAAAAACACTGGGTCGCCTTTCCTTCAGTGGCAAAAAGGCTTGGAATTGGCCGTAGGCGATTATATTTGGATCGCTGAATCTGACGACAGCTGCGAACGCAACTTTTTGGAAACCCAATTACAGATCTTGCAAGCGGCAGATGTAGCGGTGGCCCGTACCAAGACATTTAGTAGTGTTGGCGTACATCATGAAATTGCGCATCCCGTCTTTGGTCAGGACACCGAAACGCGACTTACAACCGATAGTTTGTTGTACTGCCCAATTCTAAACGTAAGTGCGGTGGTGTTCAAACGTTCATTGTTGCAACATTTGGAGCAATTCCAATTTACAGCATATTCCATCATTGGTGATCGGGTGTTTTATTATGAAGCCTTCCAAGGCAAATACATTCATAAAAATGAAGCCACAACTAGCTATTTTAGGCAAGAAGGCACGGGCGTGTCCAACTTAGACCATAAGGACATCTCCTATTTGGCCCAGTATTTCGAGCAACATCTTCGATTTCTAGCTTATGTAGCTAGCAGGGAAATCCTTTCAAAAGAAGAGAAACAAGTGTACGTAGACCGATTTTTTGCGAGGGTGCGTGATCGTTTGACCAGACGTGAAAAACTATCGTTCACCTATTTGAAAATTTTGTGGCGCTATATGAAGCATAGCAGCCAATAATTACCAATCGTCTTCCGAATAGAAATACCGCCAGACGGCCGCTGTGCCTTCTTTGATTCGGGCAATTTCGTCGGTTGTTAAACGCTGTTTCCAAGAAGTGATGTTTTGTTTCGAGTCGCGATGCCGATCTTGAGGGTCTTTCGCCTGGGTAGTGTCTAAAATGGCCTTATGCATTATCTTGGAATAGGAAACAGCAGCGAAATCACACAGCTTTTTGAACTCTTGTACCGGCTCCAGAGAAAGTTGTTCATGCTTTAAGAAGTACCAACCATGGGGTTGCTGTTGCTGTTTCGATTGTACATAATTGTTGAGGATGTTCCATAGCAGTATGCCTTGGTCGATCAGGTCGTGCTCGTGTTCAGAAAACCGTTTTATTTCTGAAGAATGGTCGTGCAATACTGTTTCCATGAGCAACGGCTGTTCCAAAAAATGATTGAAATCGAATCGCCAATCTTTTACCTTCAAACTGGCAATGAACGCTGCGGGATGCCGAACCAACACCACAATCTGACTGTTCATGTGTTTTTGGAACCAGGGGGCAGAAAACAGCAACAACGGATCTTTAAACAAGGTACGATGTGTCGCGCGGTTTTTGATATCGGCCATCGCATGGTACCAGCCTCTCAGGGTGCTTACCTTGGTAAACGAGGTGCCAAAATGCTTTGGATGAATGGAGAGGAAAGAGTTGAGGTAACGTTCGATATTTTGTTGTTCTTGTTGCGAACTGGTATCGCAAACAAATTTGTACCATTGGGAGAAGGGTGGTTTGTATTTTGAAATCGCCACATTGAAGGGTTCTTGCACATACCGGAGTTCGGCTGCAGTAGCCAGAACTTTGCCTGTCCATGTCGTGCCAGACCGATGGGCACCGGTAATAAGAATGTGGGATCTTTTCACGCTATTTCGTTCAAAACGGAAAGGTACTATCATTTTTATAATTTCTGCGGAAATGCATTCCTACCTCAATTTTTTTTTCACCTTTGTACTTCAGATGGCCCTATCCGTATGAGAGTAGCTTTGGTACTTACCGTAAAAAATGAAGCGCGCGTTTTGCGTAATAATTTGCGTTACCACAGGGCGATAGGCGCCCACCATATATTTGTGTACTTTGATGGCACTACAGATGAAGGCAAAGCAACCATCCAAGATTTGGATTACGTGACCGTTCAAGACTCAGTTGCAGCTGCTACCTATAAACAGCATACCTTTTTAGATAAATTTACTTCCCAGGCAGCCGAGCACCATACGGCTCGCCAATGCTTGAATACCTATGATGCACAGCAGCAATGTGCGAAGATGGGAATTGATTGGCTGATTTCGATTGATGCAGACGAACTGGTCTGTCCAAATATCGATATGCAAGTCTCACTGCCCGAATTTTTCGGCGATATAGCAAAAGGCGTGGAGGTGGTATACCTACAAACCAAAGAGGTTCTGCAGCGAAAATCTTCCTACGGAAACGTATTTGCGGAAGAAACACTATTCAAGTCGGTACCCACCTATCAGAGTCGATTGAAAAACATCTACAAACAATTTTATAATCCGTTTACGAAAAAAAAACAACGCTTTTCCTATTGGTACGGTCAGACCATGGGCAAAGGAGCCATACGTATTGGGCAGGGTGTGATTCCGCATAACGTGCACCGTTATAAAAAGGAAGATGGCAGCACACCAAGAACTCGTAAAGTAGGTTTTGTGTTGCATTACCATGCTTATGACGCCCAAGATTTTATCAAGAAGTTCACTAATTTTTCGAAACATCCGGATACTTTTTTATCGGGGAATGCGGTTGAAAGTCTGAAACTTTTGCTGCGGGATGTGGTAAATAAATCTGGTATGTCTGAAGCAGCATTAGAGCGCTATTTTGAAGCGCACCTGATGTTTCAAGAATCTGAAGTGAAACAGTTACAGGCCAACCGCTATTTGGGAGTGCTAAAACGGTCTCCCGCACCGCTTACCACCATACATTCCGTAGCGGCCGTGTTTAAATCCATTGCTGAACGTTGAGCAAAAAACGATTACATATCACCATTTTCGATGGAAGCCTAAAAACAACCACCTTCATCAACCGATTGATAGAAGGGCTAAGCACACATCATGAGGTCTATGTGTTCGGTTTTACCGAAAACCTGCAGCACGCTATCCCGGGAGTTCGCTATGTGGCGCTGGGCAGCGCGGCAGCCAAATTACGATTGATGCAGCTAGGTGTAGTATTCGCATTTAAGGCGCTGTTTACCTTGGGTAGTTTGTCACTTTTTTTAAAATCACTAGCGTTGCTCATCCGCTTTCGTAAAAAAGCACTGCAACAGCATCATTTTAATATAGCGATTGCCTTACATCGCCCAGACATTCTGCATGTGCAATGGCCCTCATTGCTCCCTTGGTGCGAAAGTGCGTTGCAAGACCCAGCTGTTAGGGTAGTGCTTAGTCAGCGAGGGTATCAGAACAATGTGCGTCCGTTTCTCGATGAAGCTAATAAAAATTACCTCGCACAAGTT
>JAWWCH010000189.1:0-4817 GCA_033720575.1 Marinirhabdus sp. | reverse complement strand
ATTGATTTGAACGGTTCTAGCATTGGGTCCAGACTCAATCATGATGTCAATTTTGTAATCTTCCATGGCCGAGTAGAGGTATTCTTCTACAATAGGACTCAATCTGTGAATTTCATCAATAAATAGAACGTCCCGTTCTTCCAAATTGGTCAATAATCCGGCGAGATCTCCAGGCTTATCAAGCACAGGGCCTGATGTAACTCGAATATCAACGTCCAATTCTTTTGCGAGAATATGGGCCAAGGTAGTTTTACCCAACCCCGGGGGACCATGAAATAAGGTATGGTCAAGTGCCTCACCTCTCAAATTAGCAGCCTGAACAAACACTTGTAGGTTCTCCAACGCTTGATCTTGGCCTGTAAAATCGTCAAAAGAAAGGGGCCTAAGCCGTTTTTCTAGGTCTAACTCCTGCGGAGAAAAACTCTCACCAGTTGGGTCTAAATGCTCGTTCATATCACAAAGATAGGCAATAGCCTCCGAACGCAATGCGCTCCTATTTTAAAACTATTTAACAAGAGATTACGCTTTCCTTGGGAGCTTTAGGCTTTGATTTATTGTACTTTAAAAATAAAAATGTTAGTACCAAATACCAAAGTTCCGAATTTAAAAATTGATTTAATTAACGACACCCAATGGGAACTCGAGAAGCAGGATCCTGAGAAGTTTACGCTTTTAGTGTTTTACCGTGGATATCACTGTCCGAAGTGCAAAGAACAATTAGAAAACTTAAAAACCAATTTGACCGAGTTCACCGATAGAGGTGTAAATGTTATTGGAATAAGCATGGACCATAAAGATCGTGCTAAAAAGTCTGGAAACGAATGGGCAATAGATGCCATTCCCATAGGCTATGGAATGACCGAAAAAACCGCTCGAGAATGGGGACTTTATATTTCTGAAGCCATCTCAGAAAGTGAAACAGCTGTATTTTCAGAACCTGGTCTGTTTTTAGTGCAACCAGACCGCACGTTGTTCATGTCATCTGTACAATCGATGCCATTTGCGCGGCCAAAGTTTAGTGACCTATTAAAGGCCATTGATTTCGTACAAAAAGAAAACTATCCTCCACGAGGTACAAAAGCATAAAAAAGCTGAAACCGTACAGTTCCAGCTTTTTAGCACCAGCGGCTCCCCAACCGCGGGTTTTCTAGTATATGAAACACGAAGTTATTTAATTTGGGAGCAAAAAAACATACGTAAAAACACGTATATTTTAGGGGTTGAATACAAAAAGGCCCTCCGAAATTATCAGAGGGCCTTCATTTTAATTTGTTCAAAAAACGAAACTAAAGCGCCACTTAGTGGTTGAGTTCCTCTTCGTTGTCTTGAAGTGGTATGTGCTGCGGAATAAAGTCCTGACCTGGTATTACATAGTCACTTTCATCTTTATTCAGTTTACTATAGTCATACGCCCAACGATACACGTGAGGTATCGGTCCATCCCAGTTTCCGTGGATATGCTTCACTTCTGCCGTCCATTCTAGGGTAGTAGCTTTCCAAGGATTCTTCGGCCCTTTCTTTCCATAAAACATAGAACTGATAAAGTTGTACAAGAACACAATCTGAGCTGCCGCCGTGATGATGGCGAAAATTGTAATGACCACGTTAACATCGGTCAAGTCATCAAAATACGGAAATGCCGTGTTGGTGTAATAACGTCTCGGTAATCCTGCCATTCCAATAAAATGCATCGGGAAGAAGACACCATAGGCTCCGATTACTGTTACCCAAAAATGTACATATCCTAAATTTTTATTGAGCATCCTACCTTGGAACATCTTTGGGAACCAATGGTAGACACCGGCAAATAAACCATATAATGCAGATATACCCATTACCAAGTGAAAGTGTGCTACAACGAAGTACGTATCGTGCACGTTGATATCAAGCGCACTATCTCCAAGGATAATTCCTGTTAATCCACCTGTAATAAATGTGGATACAAATCCGATTGAAAACAGCATGGCCGGATTCATTTGTAGATTACCCCGCCAAATGGTCGTGATCCAGTTAAATGATTTTACTGCGGAAGGAATCGCGATCAATAGGGTGGTAAATGTAAATACTGACCCTAAGAATGGATTCATTCCTGAGATAAACATGTGGTGCCCCCATACAATGGTTGAAAGGAAGGCAATTGCCAATATAGATGCTACCATCGCTCGATACCCAAAGATGGGTTTTCGGGCATTGGTTGCCATAATTTCAGATACCATACCCATGGCAGGTAAAATAACGATATATACTTCGGGGTGACCTAAGAACCAGAATAAGTGTTCAAATAGAACTGGCGAACCACCTTGGTTATGTAATACCTCTCCTGCGATATAAATATCAGACAAGAAGAAGGAGGTACCGAAACTACGGTCCATGATCAACATCAAGGCCGCAGAGAATAATACTGGGAACGATACCACACCTATTACGGCTGTTATAAAGAAAGCCCAAATCGTCAACGGAAGACGAGTCATGGACATGCCCTTCGTTCTTAAGTTCAACACGGTAACGATATAGTTCAATGAACCCAATAGTGACGATGCGATAAAGATCGCCATAGAAACCAACCAAAGTGTCATCCCTGTTCCTGATCCTGGAATCGCTTGAGGTAGTGCACTCAATGGAGGGTAGATGGTCCAACCTGCTGAAGCCGGTCCAGCTTCAACAAAAAGCGACAGTACCATGATTACACTTGATAGGAAGAATAACCAATACGATATCATATTCAGGAAACCAGAAGCCATATCCCGAGCTCCAATTTGCAACGGAATGAGTAGGTTACTGAACGTACCACTTAATCCTGCCGTTAATACGAAGAAAACCATAATGGTACCGTGAATGGTCACCAATGCCAAATATACATTAGGATCCATTACACCGCCTTCTCCCCATTTACCTAAAAGGACTTCATAAATTGTAAATTCATGATCAGGCCAAGCTAGTTGAAGCCTGAACAAGATAGACATTGCAATACCGATGATACCCATAAACAAACCTGTGATCAAGTATTGCTTTGAGATCATTTTGTGATCTTGACTAAAGATATATTTGGTTACAAACGTCTCCTTATGATGATGTCCATGATCATCGTGGTGATCTTCTACGTGGTCTATTGCGTGTGCTGACATAACTCTTAAGCTATTTATATTATTGTTTTAGGGCTTCGGCTAAGGTTGTTTGTTCTTTAATCCAAGCTTCATACTCTTCTGGAGTATGTACCACTATTTTCATTTGCATGTTGTAGTGATTACTTCCGCAGATTTTGTTACACAATAACATATAATCAAATTCGTACGGCTCCAAAGGTTCATCGCCTTTGGCCACGAGCGCTTTACTGTTCTCTTTTCTAATATTGTTAATCTTTCTGACTTTGGCAACAATTTCCTCGTTCATTCGCATCTCTTCGGTAGTCACCGTTGGGGTAAATGCAAATTGCGTAATCATACCAGGCACACAGTTCATCTGTGCTCTAAAGTGTGGCATGTAGGCAGAGTGCAAGACGTCTTGTGAACGCATTTTGAACAATATTTTTCTACCCGTTGGAATGTGTAGCTCATTGGTTACAATATCGTCTTGTCCATTCGGATCTGACATATCTACACCTAACTGATTCACTCCTTCAATCAAGCGCACATTCGCTTCACCTAAGGTATTATCTTCACCAGAATAGCGTGCCCTCCAATCGAATTGATACGCGTACAATTCAATGACCATAGGGTCATCATCTGTATCTACGTTCATAATATCTTTCAAAGTGAACTATCCGTAAATAATGAGTCCAGCAAGTACCACAACTGGTATGATGGTCCAAATAAATTCCAATCGGTCATTATCTGCAAAGAAGGTTGCGCGTTGTCCCTTTCCTCTAAATTTAAACGAAAAGTAGCCCAATAACCAAAGGGTAAAGAATCCTACCACAAAGATGAGTGCCATAGACACGTACATCAGGCTGTCTATTTCAGATCCGTGTTCTGATGCAGATTCGGGAAGCAATACATCGCCCCATTTCCAGAAACAGATAATCAATAATAGGTAGATGAAAATGGTGAACCCCAGCATGAGCCAACCGTTCACATTGTTATCCTTATCGTTAGCGACTTCAGAACTATCATCAACTTCAGTTTTTGACAATTGGAAAATCTTGCCCATTTGCCAAATAGCCACTCCAAAAAGTATGATTACTAATACAACTAAAAATGCGGTCATCGTTATCTGTCTTCTTTAATTTTTATTAATAATGAAAGTGTTTACTTTCTTTAATGAACGGATTGCGTTTTGCAAGCAATGGTGCTTTGGTAAGTGCTGAGAATACAACCCATACAAACAAACCAAAGAAAAACAACATCGCACCTATTTCAGGTAGGCCGATAAACCATGAGGTTCCCACAGTTGCCGGCATTACCATATTGAACACATCTACATAATGTCCTGCCAAGATTACAATTCCGGCCATAATTACAAACCAATTGACTCGCTTGTAGTCACTGTTCATTAACACCAATACCGGGAATATAAAGTTCATGGCTACCATTCCGAAGAACGGCAAGTTATAATCTTCTATTCGTGTTACGAAGTAGGTTACTTCTTCCGGAATATTTGAATACCAGATCAACATGAATTGAGAGAACCATAAGTAGGTCCAGAAAATACTGAATCCGAACATAAATTTAGCTAAATCATGAATATGACTATCATTTACTAATGGTAATACTCCTTTTGAACGTAAGTAAATAGTTACCATTGCAATTACTGTTAATGCAGATACTAAGAAAGTAGCTAATACATACCATCCAAATAATGTTGAGAACCAGTGTGGATCT
>JAWWCH010000188.1:0-4819 GCA_033720575.1 Marinirhabdus sp. | reverse complement strand
GAAAAATAATCGCAGGGTTGAACACCTTCCTCTAAAGCGGTGCTATAGACAATGGGCTTAAAGGTAGAGCCCACTTGCCTTTTACTCTGAATGTGATCGTATTTAAAATGTTCGAAGTCAACACCACCTATCCAACTTCTAATGGCACCATCATTGGCAATGACCAAAGTGCCCGTGCTTAAAGATTTCATGTAAAATGATAAACTATCCAATACGCTAAAACGCACTTTTTGACGCTTCCCGAAGCTTGAAACGGTCATTCTTCGTTTGATGCTCAACGAATCGAGAATAGTTTTTTCATCATAACCTTTCGCTTCTAGCTTTTTGTATTGGTCTAGAGTTTTCAGTTTCCGCTTGAAAATATCACTCTTTTTGTTCCAAGGCGCTTTATTGCCATATTCGTTTTCAAACTGTTTTTGAAGTTGCATCAAATGTTCGCGCGTGGCTTCTTCTGCCATTTCTTGCATGCGTTTGTCTATGGTTGTATAGATTTTGAGTCCGCTTGTATACAAGTTCGGCTGTTTTACGAGATTGGTGTTTTCTTTACACCAAGCCAGCATGCGTTGTCTTAGTTTCTCCCGAAAATAGGGGGCAAGTCCGCGCTGCTCGTCAAAACTTGCGAAGTCTGTTTGCAGTGTTTTATTTTTGAACGTTTCATATTGGGATGCCGACAGGTACCCGTATTTCATCATCTGATTCAAAACCACGTTTCTTCTTTGAGTGCTTCGCTCAGGGTTACTATAGGGATTGTAATAGGTTGTAGCTTTCAACGTACCCACTAAGGTTGCGGCTTCGTCTACCATTAATTGTTGCGTAGGTTTATTAAAGAATTTTCGCGAGGCACTTTCTATACCATTGGTGTTTCCGCTGAAGGGCGCCGAATTGAGATAGAGCTCTAAGATGGTGTCTTTGTCGTAAACCGTTTCTAGTCTTCGGGCAATAAAGAGTTCTTTCACTTTGGCTACCGGAAGGGTGAACATGCCGAGTGATTTACGTTTGTACAGATTTTTGGCCAATTGTTGTGTAAGTGTGCTTCCTCCGCCCGAAGATTCGTTTTGCAATAGAATGGATTTCCACAGCACGCGCAACATGCTTCTTCCGTCAATTCCATTGTGCTCATAGAAACGAATATCTTCTGTAGCTAGTAATGCCTCAACCACGTGTTCCGGAACGCTATCTAAAGGGATGGGCTGTCGGTTCTCAATATAGAACTTGCCAATGAGTTGATTGTTGATATCGTAAATTTCAGAGGCTCGATACTGAGAGAGTTCACGCAGCTCTTTTTTTGAAGGAAGACTTCCCCACAAGCCTACGTATACGGTTCCTATAAATAGACAAACCAAGCCTATGCAAACGCCTAGCACGATAGCAACCTTCTTTAGAAATCTTTTGATTTTTGGATTAATTTTCATGGCCAATCTTGATGAAAGCAATATAATAGATTCTACAGTAGTGACTTCTATTTTAACCGAAGTTTATCATACATGACTAGGAGCAAAAAAAAGACAGTTATTTTGATAAAATTAGTTTGTGGAAAGAAAAAAGCGTTTTATATTTGCAACCGCTAACAAGCAAGGGCGCGTAGCTCAGTTGGTTCAGAGCACTTGGTTTACACCCAAGGGGTCAGGGGTTCGAATCCCTTCGCGCCCACGTCCGTTACAAAATCCACATCGAGAGATGTGGATTTTTTGTTTCAAGCGGTTTGAGCAGGCTGGATTGCCAATCAGTCTTTTGCTTTTTCGAGCGACATCACAAAGTGGATCAGCTCTGCATCAGCATGCATTCCATAGGCACTGCTAAGACAACCTTTCGTTCCGTCCTCACAAGAAATTAAGAAGAGAATGGAGCTATCTCCGGGGTCGTTTAGGCCTTCGTGTCTACAATATTCAACCAGTAGGCATTGTGACGCCGTGTACTTGATTGATGATTGTCTGCAAATCAAGTGATTTTCGCGATACATGAAATCGTTGGTAAAGCCATTCGCTTTTGCAATTGTGATGTCTTCCAACAAGGTGTTTTTTTCAGATAAAATCATTTCTTCAAGATTGATTATAAATTCTCAGCTTCGTCTGTGATACCCAAAACATTGTATAGTTTGGCCATCGCTTCAATCTGCTTGATGGTAACCTCATTTTCTTTCAGTTTTGCTTCAATGAGCTTTTGTTCGCGAGAATTGATGAGAAAGAGAGAACTTTCGCCCAGGTCAAATTTGCGTTCTTCAGCCGCAACCAAGGCTTGGTAATCTACCACAATTTCCGAGATTAATTCTTTCTGGGTTGCAAACGATTCGATTTCAGTGCGAGCAGCTTCAATTTTGTTCTGTAAGGTAACCGCTGTGCTCATTCTGTCAAATTCGGCGTCTTGCAATTTTAAATTTGAGAGTTTAAGTTCGCCTCGTTCTTTCCGCAGAAAGAGGGGGAAGCTTACGTTTACAAAGGCCTTGTAGTTTGCCGTGTTGAATGAGCGGGCCACGTCGTATTGCGTAGATAGGAAATTGTACTGTAGATCAACTCTAGGCAGAAGATTGTTTCGTTTTAACGCGCGATCTACTTGTAACCCACCGATTTTAGCATCTAAACTAATTAATTTAGGATGCCCTTCGAGGCCTGGTGTTTCATTGTTAAACAATTCCATTCCCAATGATTGTTGAATGGTTATTAGCGTTGGCGCATTCGGTTGTACGGCCGTTTCGATTTCCAGAGGAACACCGTCTAACCATAGAAAGTTGCTTACCACCAGTGCAGCTTTACGTTGGTTGAGTTTGGCCGCTTCTTCACTTAAAACTCTATTCTGTAATATAATGCGCGCCTCTGTAATGTCTATAGCTGCAGTTTCACCTACTTCAGAACTACGTGTCACCGCATCCAATCGCAATTGGGCATTTTCTACAAAAGACGCATAGATGTCTCTTTCGTTAGAATATTGTACCCAATTTAAATAGGCATTGGTGGCATCATACAATATTTCGTTTACCAATAGCTCTTGCTCGGCTTTACTTTGGGTTAAAAAGAATTTGGCCTTTTTTAAATCTGCCATGCGGTCATTGATCAGAAGCCCTTGCGCCACTGAAAACGAAATGCCAGCACTGTAGAGTCCGTTGTCAGGAACAGTTAAGCTAGGATCCAAAAATTCGCCCGTGTTTTCTTCGAAGTTGGCCTTCAGCTCAATCCCGTACCAGGTAGGAATTTTAAAGGCCGCATTTAACTGGTCGTAGTATTCGGTTTCTTTAAATTTCTTCCGATCATAATCTACCTCAACTTTAGGGTCGAATCCACCTCTGGCTTTGAGCAGATTGGCTTCGGCTGCTGTGAGCGTTAACTTTGCTTGTTTAATGATGGGGTGGTGCTGCTTCACGTATCCAAGGTACTCTTCGAAACTTAAAGTCTGGTCTTCGGAACTTTGCGTTTCTTGTGACAAAACACCTAAGGACATGAACAGTAGTAAAACCAATGCATATGTTGTCCTCTTCATCATTTCTTGTTGTTTTCTGAGCCAGTATTGGCATTTGGTTGATAATAATTGGGTGGAAAACCGTTCAATTTTCGCCAGATTTCGAACCAAATCGGCACATCTTCAAGCAAGGCGATGGTATAGGCACCAGAGCCTACGCGAATGTTTTTTGGCCAGGGCGCCTCTTCGGGGTCTGGCGCAATGAGCACCCGAAACTTGCCATTATCGCTAATAAAAGTTTCAATGGCTACAATGTTACCCCCATAGGTTCCGAAAGAGGCATTGGGCCAACCACTAAAGAAAATGGCGGGCCAACCATCAAATTGGATCCGGACTTCCTCACCCAAGTGCATCAGAGGAAGGTCTATGGGGTTTACATAGGTTTCTACCGCAATGTCATAATTGGAAGGCATGATGCCTACCAAGCGCTCTCCTTCTTTAAAAGTTTCACCTAATCCCGCCCGAATGGCTTTATTTATGAACCCATCTTGAGGTGCTGTAATGTAATACAGTGCATTTCGGATTTCATAATTCGTAGATTGGTTTTCCAATTTAGAGACTTCAGCTTCAGTTTCAAACTGGCTGGATTCTGCAGTGTATTTATCGCTCAGGGCTTTCGCAATCTTATCACCATATTCTGCGGAGATACGCGAGAGCTCTAAACGAGCGTTAATCACTTCATTCTTACTTGCTAAGTATGCGTTCTCTTGCGAGATGAGCTTGGCTTGTGTTTCTTGAAGTTTTAACCGTTTTTCCTCTACATCGGTCATGGCTTTTAATCCTTCTTGCTGAAGTGTAGCCGTACGATCGTATTGCCGTTGGGCTATTTTGGCATTCGTTTTTGCGGCTTCTAGATCAATACTGTCGCTGGCAACTTTAAGTTGTCCTTGTTTGAGTTTGTTTCTGGCCTGTGAGAGCTTTAATTCCCGTTCATTGGCCAGGGCCGCCGCTTGATTGTTGAGTGCTTTTATTTTTTCTTGATAGGAAAGAACCGAACGACTTTTAGCATCCCGTTGTTGGTTGGTACGTTCTACCAATTTAGGATCTTGATACTCATTTTTGATTTCAGAGATATGGAGTATGGTGTCTCCCTTCTTCACGAAATCACCTTCTCTCACATACCATTTTTCAATCCGTCCAGGAATAGGCGATTGTATGGTTTGTGGTCTTTGATCAGGGGTTAAGGTGGTAACGAAGCCGCTCCCACTCACGTTTTGCGTCCACGGTAGAAACAATATGATCAAACCGATTATCGCAAAGATTCCGATAAATCGGCTAAACCATTTCCCGTGGTTTCTCAAATGTACCTTGCTAAACGAATTGTATCCTTCAAGGGTTACCTTCTTATTGACATGGTTATGGGTTATGT
>JAWWCH010000187.1:0-4831 GCA_033720575.1 Marinirhabdus sp. | reverse complement strand
GGGGATGGACATAATAATATTCAACTTATCGCCCATTCGCTTACCCCCTGTCGGTGGTAACGCAACAAATTGAATGTTATCTGAAACGTAAGGTATCGAACTCGGTGGTACTTGACTATTTTCGTGCAAAACGGCCGCGTGATAAATGGTTTCAAAATGTGGTGCTAAGTGATTTATTTCACTCACAGTGGCGCCCCACCCTACTATCTCACCCGTAGTTGTTCTGTAGTGATTGGTATGTGAAATGATAGCCAGCTTCATCGGTTTAAAATAGCGATATATTGCTTGATTATTTGATTCCACGTAAACTTTTTTGACCAAGATTCCGCACCTTCACTGAATCTCGCATATTGCTTCAATATTCGATCTACGGCTTCCACAATAGCCTCTATATTATCGTATCGCACCAATTCTCCCGAATATCCCGTTTCAATGGCATCTTCAATACCACAACCTTTCGCACCAATGGCAGGCACACCCAAGGCATTTGCTTCTAGTATGGCAATTCCAAATCCTTCTACAGACCCACTTTTAGTAGGCTCGCTCAACATCATAAAAATGGACGCTTGCTTCAAGAGTGTTACTTTTTGGTGATCAGAGACCTTCCCATGGAACACCACAGCATGTGCAACACCCAAGGATTTTGCATACCTTTCAAGTGAATCCTTTTCGGTAGGGATTCCAACCACATCATACTGCAAATCGGGATATAGTTCTAAAAGTTTGGGCAAGGCCCGTATCACATTTTTCTGGCCTTTACGTTTGGTTACATTTCCAACGGTTATCAATCGAGGAGGAACTGCTCTCGATACAGTGACAGATTCATTATTGGCAATTACAAAACCATTGGGAACCACTTCAATGTTGGAGATACCCCAATCTGAAACCAAAGACTTCGTATAGTTAGACACGGCAATTACCGCTTCAAATCGCCTGAGACACCACCGAGTAAATTTTTGTTTGATTATTGAAGGAGTAGCCACCTCGGTTCCGTGAATCACGGCAAACACCTTTTTGCTGTGCCACAGCCGCAAAATACCTCCTATCCAAATCGGGAATTTTCCTGAAACCAACAGCAGTTCATGTGATTGCAAAAGTCGGTTTGCCATGATCAATCGCTCAAAATACGTAAACACCATCGGGTTGGTGCGCTTGATTCTGTGGATAGCATACGATTGCTTGGCATCAAAATCGGCTTCTTCTACTCCATCGGTTGAACGGGTGTCTGCTAAGACGGTAAGCTCGAAGTTGTTTTCGTTTAAAGTTTTGGCTAAATGGTGTGCGTGATTTCCTATGCCCCCGGGTTGAGGAGGAAGTTCAGACGTGAGCATTAAAACTTTAGTCGATTGCACGTATTTGCGGTCCTTCGTTTATTTTTCTAGAGGCTTTTTTCCATGATAGATACACTTGGATCATGATGATGGGCAACAAAAAAACCGAAACAAATATACCTAAAAGTTTAAGCTTACGGCTTTTTTTAAAACGATAGGGAATGATAGATGGCGGTAGGGTTTTCAATAAGGCAAACTGGGTTCGTTTCACCCCAAAATAACGTCTGTAAAAATACAACACACTCGGTATTGGGCGGGGTGCTAGCCATTTCTTCGGCCTAAAGGCATCCCAGCTCCCCATTTGGCGTAACCCGCCTGTACCTACCTTTAAATGCACGCGTGAGGCATGCGGATTGCTAATGTTGATAAGTCCGTTGACGAACATGCGCATTCCAAATTCGCCGTCGCCCATGCGTTGTTTTTCAAATTGACGATCGTACATTCCGATTTGTCGAAAAACTGATTTTTTTAACAATACATTTCCGGTATCCAATTGATCTGAAATTCGGAAGTAGGAATAATGCTCAGGAATGCTATCTCCAATGGTTGAAAGTGAAACTCCTGAAGACCCATCGGCTTTGAAATATTCGAGACAACGCAGGTGATTGGCAATCCATTCTGGGTATACCCTACTGTCGTCGTCAAAAAACAGTAGATATTCTGCTTTGGAGACTTCAATAGCCGTGTTTCTTGCCAACCAAAGTGCTTTTTCGGTTTGATGTTTCAAATTAATCTTCAGATTGAATTCTGAATAAAATTCAGCTGAAAAGTCGTCAGACTGATCTACCACAATCACATCGAAATTGGAATAGGTCTGCTTTTCCAAATCGTGCAACACATCCCGCAAGTATTCGTACCGATTTAGGGTTGGAATGATTACCGAAACCAATGGTTTTTCTGCCAGCAATTGCGAAGGAAACGTTAGAAAATCAGAATAGGCCAAGGCCTTTTTGGCCAGTTGTTGTTTTTGAACCGATTTTGCATAGAGAAATGCACGTAGCTCCACGATTGGGTTTTTGAAGCTCACCAAACGCAAAAACAAAATGTAGATAGACCAGACGGCATTGAAGTAGGAGCGCACAAAAACGTATTCATCCTTTACGGGTAAGGTCTCAAATTTCTCGTAAAAGGAATCCCCATTTGTATACCCAATATGTAGTGCTTGCCATACCAAATCATAGTGTCTTGCTGCTTCTGAAGTATATTTCGGATGTGCCGTTACCGTTTGAAGAATGGAGTCGGGAATGCTCTCAAATTTGGGATAGATGTAACTTCCGTTTTTCCGTGGCACGGAAAAATAACGAACAGGTTGTAGGTACATCAAAAATTTAAAAGGCATATACGAAGGTAATCGTTACTTTGTGTTTGAAAAATAGCTTTCGATAAAAATTTCGGTGAACAAGGTAGCGCCCTTGTCGTTTACATGTGTCTGGTCACTAAAATATTGGCGATCTTGAATACGATCTGAAAAATCAATATAGTCTGGCAAAAGCATTTTGAACTTTGAGAGATTGCCTACAAATTTGTATGCCGGTGATGTAAAGAAATGCACTTGTACCCCTTTCGCCTGGCACAAGGCTATCAATTCAACATATACCTCATTTTCATGTTCTGGGTCTACATCTGGAATGTATTCTAGTTCTTCTTTCAATGTTGTATGCAACGGACTATACCCCAAGTCAGTTTCGTAATTGTACCCAGAACCTAGTAGAGCAGGAAGTACATTTCTAAACCCTAGTGCGCTCTCGTACTTCATGTAGCGATAAAACGGAATGCTTCTATAGGCTTCATAATCTCCGCCATACTTTTGAAATGTCTCGTACACATGTTCTTCCTCAATATAGGGCATCCATGGTGCTTCGCCGTTGGGATCGGGCATGACTATCTTGAACTGGGTATCTACTTGGATAAAGACTTTTTCAGGTGGTTTTTTTTTTCAGTACTTCTTGTAACATGACAAAATGTTCCACCGCATTTGCTGCATTCATGCCAAGGTTGAGTCCGTAAAGCCCGGTTTGCTCCTCAATTTGTCTGGGTTTGATAAAGTTTTTAGCGCGCGACGATCCCAGTATCACATAATCCAAAGTACGATCTGCGTCTAGGCTGCGCACCCACATGACCTTATTTCGGGCAGCATCTTGGTTATAGGCATAGGTATACACCCACTCCAGCACCACAAATAAGAGGAGCAGAATGCCGAGCAACAAAAGCGTGTATGTGCCTAATTTTTTCATTTAAAACTGAAAATATATAAAGTCTTGCATATTCGAAAAGCTTCCAAATATCATGATCATAGCGATAAAAAAACCTACTTTCAATATGGAAAATTTATTCGAATATAAGGGAAACTCGATATGTCTGGCCAACCACTCTGTATACAGTAGTAAAGCCACCAAAGGGAGCATCTCAAATGGGTATCGACCAATATGCAGCATGGTCATTCCATATTCAAATTGAAACATATGCCCGAGGTAGTCAAAGGCTATTTCAATTGAGGGTGCTCTAAAAAACACCCATCCCAACAGTACCACAATAAAGGTGGTACCCACTGCAATGATTTCTCTTGCTGACGGAAAAAACGATGTCTCAGCAATAGTTTTCGTAACAGGCATTTTACTTCCGAAGAACACCACCAAACAATATAGAAGCCCATGAAAAGCACCCCAAAAAACAAAGGTCCAATTGGCACCATGCCAGAGTCCGCTAACCAAGAAAACCACGAACAAATTAACGATATGTCTGAGCACTGAACGTTTGTTTCCTCCCAAAGGAATGTACACATAATCGCGAAACCACGTACTAAGTGAAATGTGCCAGCGGCGCCAAAATTCAACCAAGTTTCTTGAAAAATAGGGATACCTAAAATTGGTCATGAGTCTAATATTGAACAATCTCGCGGTACCGATGGCAATGTCACTGTACCCAGAAAAATCACCATAAATCTGGAAGGCAAAATAAAAAGCCCCCAATGCCAAGGTAGTACTGGACAGGTCTTGGTAGTTTGAAAAAATTTCATCCACATACTGCGCACAATTATCTGCAATCACAATTTTCTTGAACAGCCCCCAAATTATTTGTTTCACTCCAATAATAGCTTGATCGGTATCAAACTTTCGCTTCTTGAGTATCTGTGGCAATAATGTGGTAGCGCGTTCAATAGGTCCGGCAACCAATTGTGGGAAAAACGAAACAAAGGCCATAAAAGATAGAAGATCACGTGTTGGAGCGATTTTATTTCTATACACGTCAATGGTGTAACTCAGCGTTTGAAAGGTATAAAAAGATATTCCTACGGGTAAAATTACATTCAATCTATCGGCCTCAAACGACATCCCTAACACCGAAAATGAATTGACAAAAGTGTCTAGAAAAAAATCATAATACTTAAAGAAACCGAGCAGGCCGATATTTACAATCACACTAATAGACACAAGTGCTTTACGTGTGCTGGGTTTGTCATTTTTTGCTAATGCCAAACCCACGCTGTAGTCTACCAGGGT
>JAWWCH010000186.1:0-4860 GCA_033720575.1 Marinirhabdus sp. | reverse complement strand
TTTATATTTACCATTTTCACTGCTCCACCATTGCTGGCACAAGATGACGTAAACCAAATGGACGCCCAAGGGAAGCGTCATGGGGTATGGAAAAAATACTATCCAGGCACCCAACAACTTCGGTATGAAGGGCAATTTGACCATGGGAAAGAAGTAGGAACGTTCAAGTTTTATTGCGCAGAATGCGGTGAAAATCCAACGACGATAAAAGAATTCAAAGGTGATGGCAAAACAGCCACGGTTACCTATTATACCATAAAAGGAAAATTGGTGAGCAAAGGCCTGATGGAAGGTAAAGACCGCGTTGGAGAATGGATCTATTTTCATGAGAAATCTGAACAACCCATGAGTAAGGAATCGTATGTGAACGGTGAACTGCATGGAGTTCAAACTACCTTTTATCCAAATGGTCAGAAAACGGAAGAAATAACCTATGCCAACGGTGTAAAGCAAGGTGATAATTTGTATTATTCTCCGGAAGGGGTGCTTTTAAAGAAATTGATCTACCACAACGATAAATTGCACGGGCCAGCCGAATATTATGACGCCAATGGAAATGTTACCATAAAAGGCTATTATAAGAATGGTATGAAACACGGTCTGTGGCAATACTTCAAAAATGGAAAGGTGGAATTGGAAGAGACCTATCCAAAACCAATTGAACGCGACAATAAGTAGCGGCCATAGAAATAGGGAATACCCGTATCGCCATTTGAAATCTAAAGGCAAGAATACTTTCCTGAACATTCGTAATTTTGTAGTCTGATGAAAAAGAAACAACGTGTTGTAGTGGGATTGAGCGGTGGAGTAGATTCCAGCGTGGCAGCCTATTTGCTTCAGGAGCAAGGGTATGAAGTAATCGGTCTCTTTATGAAGAATTGGCACGATGACTCGGTGACCATTTCAAATGAATGCCCGTGGTTAGATGACAGCAATGATGCGATGTTGGTGGCGCAAAAGCTGAACATTCCGTTTCAAACGGTTGATTTAAGCGAGCAGTACAAAGAACGTATCGTAGATTATATGTTTCGTGAATACGAAATGGGACGTACCCCTAATCCTGATGTGCTTTGTAACAGAGAGATCAAATTTGACGTCTTTATGAAAATCGCGCTCGATTTGGGTGCCGATTTTGTGGCCACAGGCCATTATTGTAGAAAGGCAAGTTTTGAAAAGGAGGGCAGAATAATTCACCAATTGCTAGCGGGTAAAGACCCCAATAAAGATCAGTCGTACTTCTTATGTCAGCTGTCTCAAGAACAATTGGCTAAGACGTTGTTTCCCATTGGCGAGTTGCTCAAACCAAAGGTGCGCGAAATTGCCGCTGCACAAAATTTGGTTACTGCTGAAAAACGCGATTCGCAAGGATTGTGTTTTATAGGAAAGGTTCGGCTTCCAGACTTTTTACAACAACAATTAGCGCCAAAAAAGGGTGAGATTGTTGAGGTAGCTTCAGATTTTGAAGGCTATGCGAAACCTTCTGATGAAAATTCTTTGGATGCGTTGTCGGCAAAATATGAATACAATAAGACAGATGGAAAGGTGGTAGGAACCCATCAAGGCGCACATTATTTTACCAATGGCCAACGAAAAGGCTTGGCGGTAGGAGGAACCAAAGAACCCTTGTTTGTGATTGCCACCGATGTAGAAGAAAATATTATTTATACCGGACAAGGTAAAAGTCACCCGGGCTTATATCGCAGGGGACTTTTTGTTCGATCGGAAGAAATTCATTGGGTACGTGAAGACTTGATCCTTGATGAAGATGAAACCATGAAGGTTTCTGCACGAATTCGATACAGACAACCGCTTGAAGAGGCCGTTTTGCATCGCACAAATTCAGGTCTTTATGTTATCTTTACGAATCCGCAATCCGCAATTACCGAAGGCCAATTTGTGGCTTGGTATGAAGGAGAAGAATTGTTAGGTAGCGGAGTAATCTCTTAAAAAAATATATGATGAAAACAATATTCCTATTTTTCCTTTTAACGTTCAGCTTGGGCGCTTATGCCCAAGAAGATGCATTGGTTTTCTTCGCAGATAAATCTGGCGTAGCTGCAGCACTTTCTAACCCGATTTCCATTCTTACTCAAGAAGCGTTAGATCGAAAGGCCATGCATAATATTCCGATAGATGAACGGGATGTGCCGGTAACTGAAACCTACATCAGCCAGATTAAGAGTCAGCCAGGAATTACGGTATACGCTAAAAGTAAGTGGTTAAACGCGGTCTATGTTCGCGGATCTGAACAAAATATCAATGACCTTGCAGACAATTTAAACTTTGTTAGCGGAGTTGAATTCGCCGATAAGAGTTTAAATCGCCAACCGTTTTTAGAAAACAGAAATACTACCGATAAGTTTGCCATAGAGAATGAGCCTTCCAGAATTGTTTACGATTATGGGGCCGCTGCCAATCAGACTGAAATGATAGCAGCAGATTACCTGCATGAACAAGATTTTACAGGAGAAGGAATGATTATAGCTGTATTGGATAGCGGTTTTCCAGGAATTACCACAAACCCAGCATTTAGTGAGGTGGTCTCTGAAGGGAGATTGTTAGGAACCTATGATTTTGCCGAAAGACAAATAAATGTTGATGGTACAGGATCTCATGGAACGCGAACCTTCAGCGACATTGGTGCGTATTTAGACGGCGCTCAAAAATTTGTTGGAACTGCTCCAGACGCTTCTTTCTATCTGTTTAGAACAGAATTCGGTCCAACAGAAAACCCGGTGGAGGAAGCGTGGTGGGTGGAAGCCCTTGAACGAGCGGATAGCTTAGGGGTGGATGTGGTTAATACTTCTTTGGGGTATCAAGATTATGACAACCCGAGTTATGATCATAGTTACGAAGATTTGGATGGTCAGACCACTATTGCAGCCAGAGGAGCCAATGTAGCTTTTGAAAAAGGAATGCTGTTGGTGACTTCAGCAGGGAATGATGGTGGCGGATTTACCTTCGTGGCCACTCCAGCTGATGCCCTTGGAATTCTTACTGTTGGTGCCGTTGACGAAGATGGCGATTATGCTTCTTTTAGTTCAATTGGCCCTACGGTTGACGGACGAATAAAGCCGGATGTAATGGCACAAGGTCGCGATGCGGCAGTGGTAGATCAAGACGGTTTTGTGACCTTTAACAATGGAACCTCATTTAGTTCGCCCATAATGGCAGGGGCAGTTGCAAGCTTGTGGTCATCAAGACCGGATGTGCGCAATGATCGAGTGATGGACATCGTGCGCCAATCGGCACATTTGTACAACAATCCTACAGATCAAATGGGGTATGGTATTCCAAATTTTGAAGAGGCGTACAATGCGTTGCAAGTGTTGGGTATTGAAGAGCAAATGTTGAAAGAAAACTTTGCGGTATATCCAAATCCCGTCACTGATCGATTGAATATTTCGTTTCCACAAGATATAGGTGAAGCCAGAGTAAGTGTTTATAATGTATTGGGGAAACTTGTGTTGGAACAAAAGATTACTAGAGCCTCCAACCACATAAACATGTCACAATTGGCCGGAGGCATGTATATTGCAAAAGTGACAGGATTGAATACCAGCAATAACTTCAAAATCTTGAAAAAGTAGTGCCACAAAGAATCACCGAACTTTTTAATATTCAATTTCCTATCATCCAAGCAGGAATGATTTGGAACAGTGGGTGGCGATTGGCATCAGCTGTAAGCAATGCGGGAGGTCTTGGTCTTTTAGGTGCCGGATCTATGTATCCTGAAGTACTTAGGGAACATATCATAAAGTGCAAAAAGGAAACAGACAAGCCTTTCGGCGTCAATGTGCCGATGTTGTATCCGAATCTCGCGGAAATCATCGATATTATTATTGAAGAAGGAGTAACCATCGTTTTTACTTCTGCAGGAAACCCAAAAACTTATACCCAACATCTCAAGCAGCATGGTATTACTGTTGTACATGTGGTAAGTAGCGTAAAGTTTGCATTGAAAGCTGAAGAGGCTGGGGTAGATGCTGTAGTGGCTGAAGGATTTGAAGCAGGGGGTCATAATGGTCGCGAAGAGACAACAACCTTTACCTTGATCCCTATGGTAAAAGAACAGATCAAGGTCCCGTTAATAGCGGCTGGAGGTATTGCGAACGGTCGTGGAATGTTGGCAGCCATGGTATTGGGCGCAGACGGAGTTCAGGTGGGAAGTCGCTTCGTGGCTTCCGAAGAAAGTAGTGCACACCGTGCATTCAAAAAAAAGGTGGTGGATGCCAAAGAAGGTGATACTCTGTTGACACTAAAAGAACTGGCGCCGGTACGTATGTTGAAGAATAAATTCTTTGAAGAGGTAATGGAATTATATACCCAGAACCCAACCAAAGAGCAGCTGATAGAATTACTCGGCAGGGCCCGTGCAAAACGAGGTATGTTTGAAGGAGATTTAGAAGATGGTGAACTCGAAATCGGTCAGATCGCCGGACTCATTCATGATATTAAGCCTGCAGCAGAAATAGTGGCAACTATGATGGAAGAGTACCAAGACGCCAAAAGAGCAATCAAAGAGCTCGCGTAAATCATTTTTCAATCGAAATGCTGCTCAAGATGTGGTTTCTATTCTTCATTAGGAAAATGATTTTGAAATGTTTATCATTGTATCTTATTTAAACCTCAGTGTCGTACTACATTATCCCCGTAATTCTCCTAATCTTAGGTAGCGCTATAGTTTACACGATTCACAAAATTCGAATTGCCCGTGAACACGGAAAAAATCTACCCAAACGTAACTTTTACTACGCGGTAGTTGCCAAACTTTTTATGAAAGACCTCCCGGACTAATTGATTTCAACTGAGCGATCAGTTCCATCACCGGTTGAATTGCCCAAAGTCACTTGTAGAAGT